>CAJNCE010000003.1:0-167108 GCA_905221185.1 bacterium
ATGGGACTTTTTTTCTACACAAAAATAGGCTCCATAATATCTATAGGGGATTTACCCACTACAAATATTATAGAGCCATTTTTTGTTGTAGAACTTTGCTATTACTTCCAAGTTTTTAGTGAAATTTCTCCGCTATTTAGCCAAATTTCTTTTCCGTTATCACATTGAACTAAAAGTTTTCCACTTTCAGAGATGTCTTTAGCAAGTCCCTTGTAGTCTTTTTGATCTAGTGTGAAAGTAACTTCTTCTCCTAGAACGAATGACTGTTTTTTATATAGGTATAATAACTCATCTGCTGGTGTTTCGAAGAAAGCACGCCAGATTTCTATGATTAATTCATTCCTTGTTATTGGAGCTGTAGTTTTAAATAAGCTAGCAGCTTTTTCTTTTAATTCTTGTGGGAAATTATTAATAGTGAAGTTGATTCCTACTCCAATAATGATATCTGTGACTAAGCCTGTTTCTACAGAGGTCATTGCCTCAGTGAGGATTCCTCCAATTTTATGATTTTTGAGGTAGATATCGTTGACCCATTTTATGTCGACATCTATTAAAGTTAGGTTCTTAATGGCTTTGTAGATAGCTCCAGCTACAAGTAGTGTGTAGGATGGTAATTTATCATAGGGGAGATTTGGTTTAAGATGGAGGGTCATATAAATGCCACCTTGTGGGGAGTAGAAAGAACGTTGAAAACGGCCTCGGCCAGCTGTTTGATAGGAAGCTAGATAGAGGGTGTTTGCTTCATTCCCTAAATCAATTGCTTCTTTTGCATCTAATTGTGTTGATTTTGTTTCGGGTTTAAAACTGATTTTAATTGGAAGATTTTCGTCTAGAAGTTCTGGAAGAATAAGGTCTCCATTCACCAGTTTATATCCTTTGTTTTTGATACTATCAATTTTAATGCCTTCTTGTTCTAGACGCTTGATGGCTTTCCAAATTGATGTTCGGGTCAGTGATAGTTCTTCTGCAATCTTTTCTCCGCTGATATAATCGGTTTCTTTTGCTAGAATTTGGTAGACGGCTTGGTATGATTTCATGGTGTTTCCTTTCCTTAGGAATTGTAAATGATTTAAATATAGTTTGGATAGTTGGTCAAATCTTTATTATATTACTACTATTTTAACATATGCCTAGTATTTTCGGCACGATTTTTTGGAGTGAATCTAGTCATTAAGCTTGAGTTGTGAAATCTCAGTATTTTGCTCGATTTTTTACCTAGGGAAGCGTTTCCTTTGTTTTCAAATTGCTAAAAAAGTGGTACAATAAAGGGTAGCTTACTATTATCTGAATCAATTGATTTGGAGAGAAAGGATTCATTTTGAAATCAATAGGCTTTATTGAAAAGCTGAAAGGGTTGTCTAGTAAAGAGCTAATTTTATTGGGAATTATCCTGAGTATCTTTTTACCCTTTTATCTTTTTGTAGTTGTATTCTGTTTATATATTATCAGTTTGATTTTTACAGGAGATATGAAAAGTATTCTTCAGAAAATGGGGGAGCATCCGATGCTGCTTCTTTTTCTTGGTTATAGTACTGTTATATCCGTTTTTGCACAAAATTGGATGGGAGTTGTGGCTTCAGTAGGAATTTTTCTATTTACTATTTTCTTTTTGCACTATCAGTCGATTTTATCACATAAATTCTTTCGATTGATTTTGCAGCTCGTCTTATTTGGTAGTGTATTGTCAGCTGCTTTTGCGAGTTTAGAGCATTTCCAAATTGTGAAGAAATTCAACTATGCTTTTCTTTCACCCAATATGCAGGTCTGGCATCAGAATCGTGCAGAAGTGACCTTCTTTAATCCTAATTATTATGGAATTATTTGTTGTTTCTGTATCATGATTGCCTTCTATCTGTTTACAACAACCAAGTTAAATTGGTTGAAAGTATTCTGTGTGATTGCAGGCTTTGTTAATCTCTTTGGTTTGAACTTTACGCAAAATCGAACTGCTTTTCCTGCTATTATCGCTGGAGCCATTATCTATCTCTTTACGACCATTAAAAACTGGAAGGCCTTTTGGCTTAGTATTGGGGTCTTCGCGATCGGCTTGAGCTTCCTCTTTTCTAGTGATTTGGGAGTTCGGATGGGGACTTTAGACTCTTCTATGGAAGAGCGCATTTCTATCTGGGATGCTGGTATGGCCTTGTTTAAGCAGAATCCTTTTTGGGGTGAGGGGCCATTGACCTACATGCACTCTTATCCTCGAATAAATGCTCCTTATCATGAACATGCTCATAGTCTGTATATTGACACGATTCTGAGTTACGGAATTGTGGGGACTATTTTATTAGTTTTGTCTTCTGTTGCTCCTGTTCGTTTGATGATGGATATGAGTCAGGAGTCGGGGAAACGTCCGATTATTGGTCTTTATCTATCTTTCCTTACAGTGGTTGCTGTACACGGAATCTTTGATCTGGCCCTCTTCTGGATTCAGTCTGGTTTCATTTTCTTGCTTGTTATGTGCAGTATTCCATTAGAGCATCGAACTTTGGTATCGGACATGACGGATTAAGTATATAAGAGTAAAATCTTCTACCTTGTGTAGGAGATTTTTTTACTAGGAAGAATTATTTCTAAATCGAAATAGTTGACAGTTGGAATAATGAGTGTTACAATTGTTTTATTCTTTTCGATATCGAAATAAATTGGAGGTGTTATGAAGGATAGTCATTTGCTAGCCCATCATATTCGTTTGTTGAATGGGCGGATTTTTCAAAAGTTACTGAGCCAAGACCCTGAAGCTCTTTATCGGAGTGAGCAGGGCAAGATTTTAGCGGTTTTATGGAATAGTGAAACTGGCTGTGCAACTGCGACAGATATTGCTTTGGCAACTGGTCTTGCTAATAATACGCTGACGACTATGATAAAAAAACTAGAGGAACAAAATCTTGTAACTGTTAGTCCATGTGGAGAAGATAAGCGTAAGAAGTATTTAGTTCTAACAGACTTGGGGCATTCTCAGAAAGAAGTGGGACATCGTGTCAGTCAGAAATTGGATACGATTTTTTATAAAGGATTCACCGAGGAAGAAATTCGGCAGTTTGAAGCCTTTCAAGAAAGAATTTTGGCTAATCTGAAAGAGGGTGAAAATGAGGTTTAAACCATGTCACAACAAGTGAAAAATGCTCACAACCTCTACATTCATGCTATCCAAGATGGACGAGTTGCTGAGGCTCAAGCCCAGTCTGTAGGGGATATTTATATCCAACACTCGACAGGTGTACCTGACGGGAAAGAAGGGTTTGCGGCCTTCTTTGCAAATTTCTTCGAGCGCCATCCCGAGCGTCAGATGAAGATTGTCCGTACTATTGAGGATGGCAATCTGGTCTTTGTTCATGTTCATCAATATCTGAATGGTGGGGAAGCACAATGGGTGACGACAGATACTTTCCGTGCAGATGAGAATGGACGTATCGTGGAGCATTGGGATGTCATTGACTACTATCGTGCTCCAGAAAATGGACAGTTAGACCAGATCTTTGGAGATTTTGAGATCAAGGATTTGGACAAAACAGCAGAAAATAAAAAGTTGGTTCGCCGTTTCTTGACAGAAATTTTTCAAAATAGGGAACTGGAGCAGTGGAGTGATTATGTGGCAGATGATTTGATTCAGCATAATCATGAGATTGGCCAAGGAAGTGCTGCTTATAAAAACTATGTGGCTGAACATGGTGTCACTTTCGACTTTGTTTTCCAGCTTTTGGGACAAGGAAACTATGTGGTTAGTTATGGTCAAACTCAAATTGATGGCCTTGCCTATGCACAGTATGATATCTTCCGACTAGAAAACGGTAAAATTGTGGAGCATTGGGATAATAAGGAACTTATGCCTAAGGTAGAAGACTTGACCAATCGAGGAAAGTTTTAAATTGAGGACAAAGAATGATTGAATACAAAAATGTAGCGCTACGCTACACGGAAAAAGATGTTTTGAGAGATGTCAATTTACGGATTGAGAATGGGGAGTTTATGGTTTTAGTTGGACCTTCTGGGTCCGGTAAGACGACCATGATTAAGATGATTAACCGTCTATTGGAGCCTACTGATGGAAATATTTATATGGATGGCAAGCGCATCAAAGATTATGATGAGCGGGAACTGCGTCTTTCTACTGGTTATGTTTTACAAGCCATTGCACTGTTTCCAAATCTAACGGTTGCGGAAAATATTGCTCTGATTCCTGAGATGAAGGGCTGGACTAAGGAAGAAATTGCTCAGAAAACAGAAGAGCTTTTGGCTAAGGTTGGTTTACCAGTGACTGAGTATGGACATCGACTTCCTAGTGAATTATCTGGTGGTGAACAGCAAAGGGTTGGTATTGTTCGTGCCATGATTGGTCAGCCTAAGATTCTTCTCATGGATGAACCCTTTTCAGCCTTGGATGCTATTTCTCGCAAACAGTTGCAGGTTCTGACGAAAGAATTGCATAAAGAGTTTGGGATGACAACGATTTTTGTGACCCATGATACGGATGAAGCTTTGAAATTGGCGGACCGTATTGCTGTCTTGCAGGATGGAGAAATTCGCCAGGTAGCGAATCCCGAGACAATTTTAAAAGCGCCTGCAACAGAATTTGTAGCAGACTTGTTTGGAGGTAGTGTTCATGACTAATTTAATTGCAACTTTTCAGGATCGTTTTAGTGATTGGTTGACAGCCCTATCTCAACATTTGCAGTTGTCACTTTTGACCTTGTTGCTGGCTATTTTTATTGCGATTCCCTTGGCTGTTTATCTTCGCTATCATGAGAAGTTGGCGGACTGGGTTTTGCAGATTGCAGGGATTTTCCAGACTATCCCGTCTTTGGCCTTGTTGGGGCTCTTTATCCCCTTGATGGGAATTGGAACCTTGCCGGCTTTGACAGCACTAGTGATTTATGCGATTTTTCCGATTTTACAAAATACCATTACTGGTCTGAAGGGAATTGATCCAAGTCTGCAGGAGGCTGGGATTGCCTTTGGGATGACTAGATGGGAGCGACTCAAGAAGTTTGAAATTCCACTTGCCATGCCTGTCATTATGTCTGGGATTCGCACGGCGGCCGTCTTGATTATCGGTACGGCAACCTTGGCGGCCTTGATTGGTGCAGGGGGGCTGGGTTCCTTTATCCTTTTGGGAATTGACCGTAATAATGCTAGTCTGATTTTGATTGGGGCACTTTCTTCTGCAGTGCTAGCCATTGCCTTTAACTTCCTACTAAAAGTGATGGAAAAAGCAAAATTGCGCACGATATTTTCTGGTTTTGCCTTGGTGACAATATTACTCGGTCTGTCTTATAGTCCAGC
Organism: bacterium; assembly: GCA_905221185.1. Classification (GTDB taxonomy): domain Bacteria; phylum Bacillota; class Bacilli; order Lactobacillales; family Streptococcaceae; genus Streptococcus. The sequence continues at coordinate 5,284 of CAJNCE010000003.1, forward strand.
TCTTTTGGCTCAAAAAGAGAAAGAAAACTTGGTTATTGCTGGGAAACTGGGTCCAGAACCCGAAATTTTGGCTAATATGTATAAGTTGCTGATTGAAGAAAATACCAGCATGACTGCGACTGTTAAACCAAATTTTGGGAAAACAAGCTTCCTCTATGAAGCTCTGAAAAAAGGCGATATTGACATCTATCCTGAATTTACTGGTACAGTAACTGAAAGTCTGCTTCAACCGTCACCGAAAGTGAGTCATGAGCCAGAGCAGGTTTATGATGTAGCGCGTGATGGTATTGCTAAACAGGATCATCTAGCCTATCTCAAACCTATGTCTTATCAAAATACCTACGCTGTAGCTGTTCCGAAAAAGATTGCTCAAGAATATGGCTTGAAGACCATTTCGGACTTGAAAAAAGTGGAAGGACAGTTGAAGGCAGGCTTTACTCTAGAATTTAATGACCGTGAAGATGGCAATAAGGGCTTGCAATCAATGTATGGTCTCAATCTCAATGTAGCGACCATGGAGCCAGCCCTTCGCTATCAGGCAATTCAGTCAGGTGATATTCAAATCACAGATGCCTATTCGACTGATGCAGAGTTGGCGCGTTATGATTTGCAGGTCTTGGAAGATGACAAGCAACTCTTCCCACCTTATCAAGGGGCACCACTCATGAAAGAAGCTCTTCTCAAGAAACATCCTGAGTTGGAGAAAGTTCTCAATAAATTGGCTGGCAAAATTACTGAAAGCCAGATGAGTCAGCTCAACTACCAAGTCGGTGTTGAAGGGAAGTCAGCAGAACAAGTAGCCAAGGAGTTTCTCCAAGAACAAGGTTTGTTGAAGAAATAGTTTGAAAATGTCAAACTCAACTTGCTTAAACGACTATAGAAAAGAATGCTCAGACAATGTCGTCTGGGCTTTTTTGATATTAGAGTTACTGAATGTCTTTCAAAATGGAAAATAAGAGGAAATTTTCAGGATTTTCTAAAATTTTACTGTAAATACACTTGACTATTCACAAAATAGGTGTATAATGTGTTGTGAACTACTTAACAAATAAAGATTTCCAGCTCATGTCGACTAAGGATGGAAATATTGTGTATAGACAGTTCAGTAGATATATAATAGAGCGTTGCGTCCGAAAGTCTATCCAGACACGGCTCTTTAAAAACAAAAGGAGAAGATTATGAAAACAGAACCGATTCATCGTACCAGTATGTGGAAATTTAAGTTAAGTGCTGCCACCATGACTTTGATTCCCGCTGCCGTGGGGATTAACTATGTTGCCAAAGCCTTGGCGGAGGGGTTAAAGTTGCCCGTTTGGCTGGGGTCTTTGGGAACCTTTCTTACCAGTATGTTGGCTGGGCCGGTTGCCGGTGCCATTAGTGGTTTTATCAACAACGTGATCTATGGGCTGACCTTATCGCCAATTTCAACCGTGTATGCGATTACCAGCATCGGAATTGGGATTGCTGTCGGAGTTTTGCACGCCAATGGGTGGTTCTCGTCAGCGCGACGAGTATTTGTTTCTGCTATTATTATTGCCATCGTTTCAGCTGTCATTTCAACGCCACTCAACGTCATCTTTTGGGGTGGTCAGACCGGTATCGCTTGGGGTGACTCATTGTTTGCGGTAATGGTCGCTAATCATGCACCAGTGTGGCTGGCCTCATTTACCGATGAGTTTGTCTTGGATATTTTGGATAAAGTCTGCGTGGCCTACCTGGCATTCTTCATCTATCGTCAGCTGCCGAAGCGGATGGTGCACTTCTTTAGCGATGATAAATGATGACTGATAAAACATTGATTTCTGGAGCTCCACGGGTCAAGCTCAAGTGGTACCAGGTGATCGATCCGATTACTAAGCTCTTGTTCATCTTGGACATGACGTTGTTGAGCTTTGCCAGTATGAATTTATTGCTTCAGGCCGGATTAATTCTTGTCGCAACACTGCTATTGTTATTTTCCAAATTGAGTTCTACCACCTTTAAGGCGCTGGGATTCAGCCTGTTTCTGATTTGCTCCATGCTGATCATCCAAGGGTTATTTTACAGTCGGAATCAAACTGTGCTGTTTTCTGTGCTTGGGGTGTCGTTCTACAAAGAAGGCCTGATTTACGCCACCACTCTGGGTTGTCGAGTATTGGTGATTATTTTGACCAGTGGCTTTTTTATGGTGACAACGAGTATTTCAGAAAACGCGGCCTATTTGGAACTGTCCGGATTGTCTTATAAAACCGTCTACGTTCTGATGTCGGTGTGTTATATTTTGCCGGAAATGATGCGCAATATGCGGAAAATCCAGCAGGCACAAAAAGTTCGCGGAACTAATCCGCAAAAAACGTTGATTCAGAAATTAAAGTCAGTCCTGCCGGTTCTAATTCCATTGGTGATTAAGACCTTGGATCAATCGATGACGCGGTCGATTTCTCTCCAACTGAGAGGTTTTGATAATCTCAACCGGACTGTCAGAACCTCCCAGCGCGTGTATCGCCTGTCGCGGACGCTGCACATTGGTCTGACTGGATTGGCAATTTTATTGATTGGGTGGAAGATATGGACGAAGATAAACGGATTGTAATTGAAAATTTGACCACCCGTTATCCGGGTACTGAGCAACCACAACTGCGTCAGATTAACGCGGAGGTTCATACCGGCCAGGTGGTTGGGATTATCGGGAATAGCCACTCCGGCAAATCGACTTTGTGCCGTGTGCTGGCAGGGGTCATTCCCAAAATTGTGTCTGCTGAGATTGAGGGAGATTGGCACATGTTTGGCCAGCGAGTGTCTGACAATTGGCCCGTTTATAATGCCATGAATGGAGTTGTACTGCAAAATCCAGCTGGCCAACTAAGCGGGTTGGCAGACACGGTTGCCGATGAAATCGCCTTTGACTTGATTAATCAGGGAATGGCTGAAGGACTGATTCAAAAACGGGTTGAAGAAGTTGCAACGCAAATGGGGCTGATTGAACAGCTGAATTTGCGTCCCGAGAGCCTTTCCGGTGGTCAGATCCAGCGGTTGGCAATTGCCACGGCGATTGTGGCTAATCCGGCTGTTTTGATTATGGATGATCCGACCAGTGAGATGGATCCCCTTGGCCGCCGGCAATTTTTCCAATGGCTGGCCCAAGTCAAAGAGACGACTGTCTTCATTGTCACCAGTGAAATTGACGATTTGTGCGAAGTCGCCGACGTTGTGTGGGTGCTGCACGAGGGTCAAATGGTAGCCCAGGGCAGGCCGGGTGAGGTGTTTAATCATTTGGCAGCTGACTGGCAGATTCCAGCCCCGACAATCCAGCAACTTGCTCAAAAAATGGATTGGCACTTGGCTGATGGCCGGTATCCGGTGAATTACGCTGATCTGAAGGAGGTTCGTTATGCCCACAATTGAACTGAGCCACCTGACGTTCACTTATCCGGAACGGTCCTTTAGCTTGGATGTTGAAGACAAACACTTCGCCGATCCGATGGTGGCGATTGTCGGCCAAAATGGTGCCGGCAAATCAACGCTCTTCAAATTGTTGACGGGTTTGCTGACACCACAAACCGGTGTGATTAAGATCGATGGAGAAAATTTTAATGATCTTAAACCAGTCGAAAAGTTACTGAAGGTTGGGATTACTTTTCAGAATCCTGACGATCAGCTTTTCAACCCGACCGTTCAACGAGAGGTGGAGTGGAGTGTCGCGCAGGTCATGGATGACCACGACACGATTACGAGGCGGGCTTTAGCGGCTCTAAAAAGAGTTGGCTTGGATGATAAAACAGCTGAAAGTCCATATGACCTGTCATTGTCGGAACGCAAGCTGTTGAGCGTTGCCACAGTTTTGGCAGTGGATCCGGCGATTTATTTATTTGATGAGCCGATGATGTCGCTTGATTGGGAAAGCCGGCGCAAGTTGACCGCAATTTTCCATCAGTTGGCTGATTCGGGCCACCAAGTTGTGACCATCACCCATGACATGGATTGGGTCGCCGCCGAGTTTGAGTCGGTGTATGTTATGGAACACGGGAAGTTTGGCTTCGCCGGCAGTCCACGGGAATTGTTCAGCAATCACGAACTTGTCCAGCGAGTGGGATTACTACCACCGCGGATTATGGACATAGCGGAGTCGCTGGGTGATTCACAGACATATTTATCGGTTAATGATTATTGCCAGAAAAATCGAGATGTATAGAAAAAGTCACCTCTGCGGGTTTGCCAGGTTGAAGGATTAACTTCAGCTTCTGGCAAGAACTCACATGGGTGACTTTTGTGTTTAATAACGTTTCATGATCATCGGGTGCTTCCTCAGATCACTCGGTTTGATTTTACTTTGTTTCATGGTCATAATCATATACCATTTCTTTTGGATTTTTTGTTTGACTAATACAAAATAGGTCTTCATAGGTCTTCGCATTTTTAGCGCCCATTAGGATCATCAGTATAATTTTCTGAATTAGGAGACTGTCCCATCACTATTCGAACTTCGTCTCCCAACTTACGCTGTTCTCATTCATCCGTGAATCCTTTAAATCGCAATTCTGGAACTTTCTTTTTAACTGAATCATCTATTTTCGCCATAGTCCCCACCATTTTATTGGTTTTTCTTGTTCTTCTATCCTTTTTTGATCTTTGATTTGTTCCTGTAAATTTTCCAACTTCTCTTTAAGAGCGTTCACTTCATCTTTATATTGATTGTCTAAGTGTTTGAATTCTGTTTCCTGTGAGGGCATTTTGAGGGCTTTTAAGTTATCATTTTCCGCCTTGTATTCTTCTAGCAACTTTTTATCTTGCAAGGCTAATCGTTGTTACTGGTCTAACAAATTAGTTAGTTTTTCTATTTGTTGGTCTTTGCTACTTATTTGTTGGTCTTTGGTATTCGATTTGCTACTACTTTCTACTTTACCTAAAATTATTTTTTCTGCTTTAGAATTTATTAGATTAGACCCATTGGAACTTTTAAGCTGTAATTCTTTTGGTAACCTTTGGTAGTGATATTGAATATTTTGTTTTGTAACACTCAACTCATCCGCCAGCTCTTTGATCGTTTTTAAGTCTTCACTCATGGTTTAAGTCCTGCCTTTTAACCGTTGGTAGATATTGTTCAATGGCTTTTTTGAGGTAGCGTACGATATTATGCTTAGAATATTCTTCACGTCTGCTGGCAACATAAGACAAGTGGTCTTTAACACTATTTAGCCCTCTTAATTCTTTCAGTTCGTCATAGAGGGGGTAAACATGGACTTGCAATCCTGCCATGATTTTTGTATCTTGCATTTCAAACGGACTTAGCAACATATTTTCTAGCAATAGCGTGGTGTACTTGTTTTTCATTGCTTCAATAGCTAGCTTATCTTCGGTTTCTGCTTTGCGTGCTTTATCTTCTTGATAGGCGGTATCTTCTAACTTATAGCTGTTATCGTCTGCTCGACGTTTCTTTCGTAACCAGATATCCAATGTTAAACCGTCCGCATCAATCGCTCGATAGAGATAATGCCAACGCCCCTTAATTTTGATATAGGTTTCATCCATTTTCCACGAATAGAAGGACTGTTTATTTTTCTTTTTCCAGAGATGATAGAGGATTTTACTGTATTCTTGAACCCACCGATAAATCGTAGTGTGACAAACATTTATTCCAGGGTCATAAAGCAATTCCTGAACTTCACGATAGCTCAGATTGTAACGTAGGTAATAATCAACAGCGACAATGATGACGTCTTGTTGGAATTGTTTGCCTTTAAAATGATTCATCTCTCAAGCCTTACTAACCTTTTTTCTGCTCTTTGAGAAGCTGAAGGTCGTGCTAGTAACTACCTATTTGGTTTGATTAATTCCATCATTTATCTGGTGCTTGCCCTTCAAAAAGGCTTCTATGGTGAGGTTTTAACAACTCTCTATTTTACAATTATGCAACCGATTGGGCTCCTAGTTTGGATTTATCAAGCTCAGTTTAAGAAAGAACAACAAGAGTTTGTCGCACGTAAACTATATGGCAAGGGTTGGACAAAGTATCTTTCCATTAGTGTTCTTTGGTGGTTGGTTTTTGGCTTTATTTATCAGTCTATCGGTGCCAATCGTCCCTATCGTGATTCTATCACTGATGCGACCAATGGGGTAGGGCAAATCCTCATGACAGCTGTTTACCGTGAACAATGGATATTCTGGGCAGCTACAAATGTCTTTTCAATTTATCTCTGGTGGGGAGGAAGCCTGCAAATTCAAGGGAAATACCTGATTTATCTCATCAACAGTCTAGTTGGTTGGTATCAGTGGAGCAAGGCAGCTAAGCAGAATGCTGACTTACCTAACTAAGAAGAGATGTTTGAAAATGCTGTTTTAAGTTTTCGGTTAAAACAGATAGAGTTGATAATCAAGGATTTGAGATAATGAAAAAGAGGATCGGTGGGTCCTCTTTTATTGTTAAAAAAATGAAAAACTCAGTAGTCTAGGCATAAGGCAACTGAGCTCTACTCTGTATTCAATTTTTAGGAATGAGAAGGTCTAGATAAAACTGGACAACTTCTTGTTCTGTGAAATCTTGCCCTTTTTTAAGCCACCAGGTTAATGTCTCGATAAAGTTGGTTACAACTAAGTGTTGGAGATAAGAAGCAGGCAGACTTGGGTGAGCTTTTTTCAAATCCTCAGCCAGCATAGGATAGACGTGGTGCTCCAGCTCTCTCTGGAGTTGACGGAGGAAGTAGTCATTTTTGGAGAATAGTAAACTAGTGATATGGTCTTGATTTTTCTGAAAATGTAGAAAGAGGTGGGCAAGGTAATCTTCGGTTGAAATGGCTTGCTCTCTTTCAAAGAGATGATGGAAGAGGTAACGACAGAGCTCATCTAGAAGTAGCTCTTTGCTTTCATAGTGACAGTAAAAGGTGGAACGTCCCACATCTGCGAGATCAATGATATCCTGAACAGTAGTGGCCTCGTAGCCCTTAGCATTCAAAAGTTGTAGAAAAGCTTGATAGATAGCTTTTTTTGTTTTACTGATACGGCGGTCAATCTTAGTCATATGGACACTTGAGGCAAATTGTTCAGAACTGAATAAAGCTGACGCTTTGCTTCTATCCTTTCTTTGAGTTTTAGTGGATAATGATAATGAACAAGATGTTCATGAATCTATTATAACAAAGGAATGAGAAATATGAAGACAAAATATGCTGTTTGGGTGGCCTTTTTCTTAAATTTGACTTATGCCATTGTCGAGTTTATTGCAGGTGGAATATTTGGTTCTAGCGCTGTTCTTGCTGACTCTGTGCATGACTTGGGAGATGCGATTGCAATTGGAATATCAGCTTTTCTAGAAACCATCTCTAATCGTGAAGAAGATAATCAGTACACCTTGGGCTATAAGCGGTTTAGTCTGCTAGGAGCCTTGGTAACAGCGATAATACTCATGACAGGATCAGTTCTAGTCATTTTGGAAAATGTCACGAAGATTTTAAATCCGCAACCAGTCAATGATGAGGGGATTCTCTGGTTAGGAATTATTGCGATTACTATTAATGTGTTAGCGAGTCTAGTGGTTGGTAAGGGAAAGACAAAGAATGAGTCTATTCTGAGTCTGCATTTTCTGGAAGATACCCTAGGGTGGCTGGCTGTGATTCTGATGGCGATTGTTCTTCGGTTCACGAACTGGTATATCCTAGACCCACTTTTGTCCCTTGTCATTTCTTTCTTTATTCTTTCAAAAGCCCTTCCACGTTTTTGGTCTACGCTCAAGATTTTCTTGGATGCTGTGCCAGAAGGTCTTGATATTGAGCAAGTAAAGAATGGCCTGGAGCGATTGGACAATGTGGCCAGTCTTAATCAGCTTAATCTCTGGACTATGGATGGTTTGGAAAAAAATGCCATTGTCCATCTCTGTTTAGAAGATTGGGAGCAGATGACGGAAACAAAGAATCAAGTACGTCAACTCTTAGAAGAAAGAGGTGTGCAGAATATTACTATCGAAGTGGACACCAGTCAAAGCAATCATGCGCAACATAAGCGAAAGGTAACAGCTTTAGAGCAGCACCACGGGCATCAACACTAGAAAAAGAGGCTGGGACAAAATTCAATTTCAAGAGAGAATGAAGTAAATCTTCACACAAAAACGCATAGTATCAAGGTTTCTAAACATTTGACACTATGCGCTTTTTGCTTTTAGAGACTTTTTGCCTAGCTTATTTAATATCTTAATCATTCCTTGTACTTTCTCTCAATGTCAGTCTGGTTCCAAGCATGGTCAAACTAGGGATTTTGCGACCGTGGAGAACTTCCTTGTTAAGAATATCCATGCCTGCTCGGCCCATTTCCTCAGTATAAACCGTGATGCTAGAAAGGGGAGGATAAACTTGCTTGGTTAGGCTGGTGTCGTTAAAGGAAATGAGGCTGACGCGGTCTGGCAGGCTGATTCCAGATTCTTGGAGGGCACGGAGGGCGCCAATGGCTAAGCTATCGCTGGCTGCGAAAAAGGCTGGTGGGAGTTGGTCTCCTAAACTCTGAATAGCCTCCTTCATCAAGTCATAGCCAGACTGGGCAGTAAAGCTCCCTTGAAAGACCAGTTCATCATGATAGATTCCTTTTGTTTGACTGTAGTTTCTGAAATTTTCCAGTCGCTTATCCCCAATGATTTCTTCTTGATCTGTTGTTTCTTCAAGGCCTGTTAGAATCCCGATACGGTCCATCCCTTGGCTAAGGAAATAATCGACAACCTGTTTCATAGCAGTATAAAAGTCCGTGATAATGCAGGTATGTCCTAGAGAGAGGGTATCGCTGTCTAGAAAGACAAGTGGCTTTTGGTATTCTTCAAAGGCAGAAATCTGAGCTCGGCTAAATTTTCCGATGCAAAGAATCCCAATCACTTCCTCGCTTAGTGTAAAAGGATGGTCATTAAAATAGCGCAAGATATCATAGTCCAACTCCTGGGCTCTTTTTTCTATGCCTAGGCGAATTTGGTAGTAGTAGAGGTCGTCCAGCTCCCCTTGTTCGCTGACCCATTGGATAATGGCAATCTTTTGCTTGGGCTTATGGGACTCGCCTGTTTTGAGGTGCTTGGTGTAGCCCAGCTCTTCAGCAACAGTTAAAATACGGTGTCTGGTTTCTTCTGTGACAGATAGGCTCTGGTCGCGGTTGAGGACACGGGATACGGTCGCGATAGAGACAGAGGCTAGCTGTGCAATGTCTTTTAAGGTAGCCATAAATCCTCCTCCTTTTAGGTTAGTATATCATATTTTTCTGCTTTTTACCGATAGTTTAGTAAAAGTTTAGTAAAAAGGATTGACCTTGGCAAAAGCCTTGGATACAATAGAAGAAAACGATTACACGTTAAGGTGATTTAACGGACAGTCAAAGGAGAATTCATATGACACAACATCTTACTGCAGAAGCTCTTCGTAAAGACTTTCTTGCCGTTTTTGGTCAAGAAGCAGACCAAACTTTCTTCTCACCAGGTCGTATCAATTTGATTGGTGAACACACAGACTACAATGGTGGACACGTTTTTCCAGCTGCTATTTCCTTGGGAACATACGGTGCAGCTCGCAAGCGTGACGACCAAGTTTTACGTTTCTATTCAGCCAACTTTGAGGACAAGGGGATTATTGAAGTTCCTCTTGCAGGCCTCAAGTTTGAAAAGGAGCATAGCTGGACCAACTATCCAAAAGGAGTTCTTCATTTCTTACAAGAAGCTGGGCACGTGATTGACAAAGGGTTTGATTTTTATGTTTATGGAAATATCCCAAATGGTGCAGGCTTGTCTTCATCAGCATCCTTGGAACTTTTGACAGGGGTCGTGGCAGAGCGTCTCTTTGATTTAAAACTAGACCGTTTGGATTTGGTTAAAATCGGAAAACAAACAGAAAATAACTTTATCGGAGTCAACTCTGGTATCATGGACCAGTTTGCTATCGGTATGGGGGCTGACCAACGTGCCATTTACCTAGATACCAATACCTTAGAGTACGACTTGGTGCCGCTTGATTTGAAAGACAATGTTGTTGTCATCATGAACACCAACAAACGTCGTGAATTGGCTGACTCTAAGTACAATGAGCGCCGTGCTGAGTGCGAAAAAGCGGTGGAAGAATTGCAAGTTGCCTTGGATATTCAGACCTTGGGTGAGTTGGACGAGTGGGCCTTTGACCAATACAGCTATCTGATTAAAGACGAAAATCGTTTAAAACGTGCTCGCCATGCTGTTCTTGAAAACCAACGTACCCTTAAAGCTCAAGCAGCTCTTCAGGCAGGTGATTTGGAAACATTTGGTCGCTTGATGAATGCATCTCACGTTTCTCTGGAGCATGATTATGAAGTCACTGGCTTAGAATTGGATACTCTTGTTCATACAGCTTGGGCACAAGAAGGTGTTCTCGGTGCTCGTATGACAGGGGCAGGTTTTGGTGGCTGTGCCATTGCCTTGGTGCAAAAAGATACAGTTGAGGCCTTTAAGGAAGCTGTTGGCAAGCACTACGAGGAAGTAGTCGGATATGCTCCAAGCTTCTATATCGCTGAAGTTGCAGGTGGCACTCGCGTTTTAGACTAGGAGAGCAGTAAATGGAAGCTGTAATATTTGATTTAGATGGCTTATTAGCTGATACTGAGATCATTTCTCTAAAAGTTTATCAAGAATTGCTTGAGGATTTTGGAATTCCTTTCACAGAAGATACATATTCTAGAGAATACAGTGGACATAGGGAAGAGGAGAATGTTCAACGATTTTTGGACACCTATGATTTACCTTGGAACTTTGACCAAACCTTGGAAAAAGTTTATGAACTGGAAGCTCGAATATTAGCAAAAGGTGTAAATTTAAAAAAAGGTGCTAAAAATTTGCTTGCTTTTTTGCAAAGAGAAGGTATTCCAATCGCTTTAGCAACTTCAAGTGTTGAATCTAGAGCTAGAATGATTTTGGATAGTAATGGTATACTGTCCCTATTTGACCATCTAGTTTTTGCAAAAGATGTAAAGCGAAGCAAACCTTACCCTGATATATTTTTAAAGGCCTGCAGTGATTTGAATGTTTTACCAGAGAATTGTTTAGTATTAGAGGATAGTGAAGCAGGGATCGAAGCCGCCTATAGAGCTGGGATACCAGTTATTTGTATTCCAGACTTAAAAATGCCAGCACAGTCTTTCTTAAATAAAACAGAACAAGTTTTTCAAGATTTAGATGCTGTCAGAGATTATTTAGAAAGTAGGAAGGAGAATCAATGAGTCAGGGAATTCTAGATGCATTTATCACGGAAGTCATTGCTGAAAGTGCTTTTGAGGAAATGGATCGAATCTACTTGACCAATCGTGTCTTAGCACGAGTGGGAGAAGGTGTTTTGGAAGTTGAGACGAATCTGGATAAATTGATTGACCTCAAGGACCAGCTTGTCGAGGAGGCGGTTCGATTAGAGACGATTGAGGATAGTCAGACTGCGCGTGAAATCCTCGGCGCTGAACTGATGGATTTGGTGACCCCTTGTCCGAGTCAGGTTAATCGTGACTTCTGGGGAACTTACGCCCAATCTCCTGAGCAGGCGATAGCGGATTTTTACCAACTCAGCCAGAAAAATGACTACATCAAGCTCAAGGCCATTGCTAAAAATATCGCTTATCGTGTTCCATCTGATTACGGAGAGCTTGAAATTACCATCAATCTCTCTAAGCCTGAAAAGGATCCCAAAGAGATTGCGGCAGCCAAGTTGGTGCAAGCTAGCAATTATCCCCAGTGCCAGCTTTGCCTAGAGAATGAGGGCTATCATGGTCGAGTTAACCACCCAGCTCGCAGCAACCACCGTATTATCCGTTTTGAAATGGATGGTCAGGAATGGGGCTTCCAGTATTCGCCCTATGCTTACTTTAATGAGCACTGTATTTTCTTAGATGGCCAGCACCGCCCCATGGTCATTAGTCGTCTGAGTTTTGAGCGTCTGCTGGCGATCGTAGAGCAGTTTCCGGGCTATTTTGCGGGTTCAAATGCGGACTTACCGATTGTGGGGGGCTCTATTCTAACTCATGACCACTATCAGGGAGGCCGTCACGTATTTCCTATGGAATTGGCTCCTCTGCAAAAGACTTTTTCTTTTGCTGGTTTTGAGCAGGTCAAGGCTGGAATTGTCAAGTGGCCTATGTCAGTGCTACGTTTGACCTCGGATTCTAAAGAGGATTTGATCAACTTAGCCGATAAGATTTTGCAGGAATGGCGTCAGTATTCAGATCCAAGTGTGCAAGTCTTGGCAGAAAGTAATGGAACACCACACCATACCATTACACCTATTGCCCGTAAACGCGATGGACAGTTTGAATTGGACTTGGTCTTGCGGGATAATCAGACATCGCCAGAGCATCCGGATGGTATCTATCATCCCCACAAGGATGTCCAACATATCAAGAAGGAAAATATCGGCTTGATTGAGGTCATGGGCTTAGCTATTTTGCCACCACGTCTGAAAGCAGAAGTAGAGCAAGTCGCCAGCTATTTCGTGGGAAATGGGGATACAGTTGCCGACTATCATCAGAAATGGGCAGAGCAGCTTAAAGTCCAACATCCAGACCTAGCGGATAAAGAAAAAGCCCTTGAAATCGTCAAGGACTCTGTGGGTGCTATCTTTGCGCGTGTTTTGGAGGATGCTGGAGTTTACAAGCAGACTGAGCAGGGACAGGCAGCCTTTATGCGCTTTGTAGAGCAGGTTGGAATTTTGCCAGACTAGGAGCTTTCTCCTTGCACAGTCCTATAAAAAGTAGTATCATAGTGTCGTTTGAAATATCAGGAGGAAACGATGAAAGATTTTCATTTTGACGCTATATCTGCCTTTGAAAATTACGAAATTGAAAAAATGAGAGATGGTCACGTTGTGGTGACGACCAAAGTAGTGGACTCGTCGCTCAACTACTATGGCAATGCCCATGGTGGCTATCTCTTTACCCTTTGTGACCAGATCAGTGGTTTGGTTGTCATCTCGCTGGGACTTGATGGGGTGACACTTCAATCCTCTATCAACTATCTCAAGGCAGGGAAACTTGACGACGTGTTGACCATTAAAGGAGAATGTGTCCACCAAGGTCGCACAACTTGTGTGGTGGATGTAGATATCACCAATCAAGAAGGCAGAAATGTCTGTAAAGCAACCTTCACCATGTTTGTCACAGGCCAAAGGTCAGAAGATAGACAGGTAAGGATATAGATAAACAAAAAAGAGGCTCGCACCTCTTTTTCTTATTTCTTTTTACGATTCAGTACTGCATTGAGGACAATAGCGAGTAGGCTGGCTACAACGATTCCGTTTGAGAAGAACATTTGGAAGGCTGTAGGCATGCTGACAAAGAGATTACTGTTGTTGAGTCCGACACCTGCGGCGATGGATACAGCTGCGATAAGGAAGTTATGTTCATTGTTAGCAAAATCAACGCGGGCGAGGATTTGCATCCCTTGAATCGAGACAAAACCAAACATCACTAGCATGGCACCACCGAGGACAGGACTCGGAATGATTTGGGCAAGGGCGCCAAACTTAGGAAGGAGTCCAAGGAGAACCAGGAAACCAGCTGCGTAGTAGATTGGCAGGCGTTTCTTGATACCTGATAATTTAACCAGACCGACGTTTTGTGAAAATCCTGTGTAAGGGAAGGTGTTAAAGATTCCTCCGAGAAGTACGGCTAAACCTTCTGCACGGTAACCGTTGCGAAGGCGCGTGCTGTCGATTGGATCTTTCGTGATATCAGACAAGGCTAGGTAAACACCAGTCGACTCAACCATAGACACCGTTGCGATGATACACATCATGACAATAGATGAGATTTCAAAGGTTGGCATCCCAAAGTAGAGAGGAGTTGGAACATGGACAAGAGGTGCTGCAGCAACGGGAGAGAAATCAACCAAGCCCATGCTAGCAGCAATGGCAGTTCCAACAACCAAACCAATCAAAATAGAGATAGACTTGATAAATCCTTTGGTAAAGATGTTGATCAAGAGGATAATCAGAACAGTGATGGCTGCAAGCAAGAGACTTTGACCAGTTGGCTCTGGAACGTTATTTCCCATATTTCCAATAGCGACAGGAATCAAGGTTAAACCAATCGTAGTAATAACAGATCCGGTTACGATAGATGGGAAAAGATTAGCTACTTTTGAGAAGATGCCTGAAACAAGAACCACGTAAATCCCTGATGCGATAAGGGCACCAAACATAGCACCACTACCATGACTTTGACCAATCATAATCAAAGGAGCGACTGATTGGAAAGCAACTCCGAGAACGACTGGGAGTCCAATTCCAAAGTATTTGTTGAGTTGGAGTTGGAGGAAGGTTGCCACCCCACACATGAAGATATCTGTGGAAATCAGGTAGGTCAACTGCTCGGCTGAATAGCCAAGAGCTGTCGCAATCATGATGGGAACCAGGATAGATCCTGAGTACATGGCTAGTAAGTGCTGCAAGCCAAGAACGGCTGCTTGCGAGTGTTTTTCTTGAGTTTGCATTAGAGATCTGCCTCCTTAAATACGACCTGACCATTTTCAAAACGATCCAAACGAGCAAGTGATAGGACAGGATAGCCTGTTTTTTCAAGCAAATCACGGCCATCTTGGAAGGATTTTTCAATCACGATACCAATCGCTTCGACTCTTGCACCGGCCTGTTCGATGATTTGAATCAAGCCTTTAGCTGCTTGGCCATTAGCAAGGAAATCGTCAATAATCAAGACCTTGTCCTCGGGTGAGAGGAATTTTCCAGCGATGGAAACGGAGCTGGTCACCTGCTTGGTAAAGGAGTAGACTTCGGCAGTTAAGATGCCTTCATTCATGGTGATGTTTTTAGCCTTCTTTGCGAAAATCATGGGAACGTTTAAGGCTTCGGCAGTAAAAACGGCTGGGGCAATGCCTGACGCTTCAATGGTTACGACCTTGGTAATGCCAGCAGTAGCGAATTTTTCCGCAAAAACCTTACCAATCTCTCGCATCAAGCTAAAGTCAACTTGGTGAGTTAAAAAGGAATCCACCTTGAGAATGTTATCACCCAAGATATGCCCATCCTTGAGAATGCGCTCTTCTAATAATTTCATAAGACCTCCTAAAGTCTAAAAGCCAATCCATTTGCTTGTTTAGAGTTTCTAGCAAGAAATAGAAAAAGGACCTACTTAATCTCTAAGCAAGTCCTCAAAATAGGCATGACAAAAAAGACCATACCTTCAAGTCAACTTACTTATTGTTAGGTGTTCCGGCACCTTGTAGAAACGTCGTGCCAATTCACGACATAAACAAGTAAAACGATATTCAATTTTAAATAGGCTTGCGCCAATGTTTTTATTTTACACTAAATAACTTTAGAAATCAAATGTTTTGTCAGTGTTTTGAAACAAAAAACGAACAAATTGAAGAAAAATGGGAAAAATCTCAATTATAGGCTAACATTTAGAAGTATTTTTCATCATAAAAGACATATTATCAAGATTCTTCAAGACCTGACAATATGCCTTTTTCTGATTTGAAAGATTTTTTCTATTCGCTAAATCTTAAAAAATAGCCATCTGGATCCAAAATCGCAAATTCATGGGGATATATAAAGCTATCTCCCACTCGAAATTCTCTTTTTGTCAGGGGACGATGGATAGGATAGTCAGCTTCCAGCAGTTTTTGGTGGAGCTGAGGAACATCTGCAATGCCAAAGGAAATATTGACACCGCGCCCGAAAGGATAGGTCAGCTGAGCTAATTCTTCTGCGCTGCCTTCTTCTAGCATAAGTTGGCAGTCTTCAAGCGAGAGGAAGAGAAACTTCTCCTCTGGACGCTCGTATTCGACAGAAAATCCCAGCAAGTCGCAGTAGAAGTGGCGTGACTTTTCGAGGTCAGATACTACAAATTCAGGAATGACAGCATTGTAGTTCATAAAGAAACTCCTTATAGTTCGATTTCTAGAATAATCGGTGTGTGATCTTGGCGAGATCCAGAGTCGATCATATCTGACTTGGTCACCTTGTCAGCGATGCGGTTACTTGTGAGCCAGTAGTCGATTCTCCAGCCTGTATTGTTGATTTTAGAAGTCTTGCTGCGCTGTGCCCACCAAGTGTAGCGTTCTGGAACATCGCCATGAACATGACGGAAGGTGTCGGTAAATCCAGTTGCCAAAAGGTTGGTAAATCCAGCACGTTCCTCGTCGGTAAATCCAGGTGAACGGCGGTTGCTAGCAGGATTTGCAAGGTCGATTTCATTGTGGGCTACGTTATAGTCGCCAGTCGCAAGAACTGGTTTTTCTTTGTCTAGTTTAGCTAAATACTCAGCATATTTGACATCCCAGACTTGGCGTTCTTCTAAGCGTTTGAGGCCGTCGCCAGCATTTGGTGTGTAAACTTGGGTAACGAAAAATTTATCAAATTCTAGAGTGATGATGCGGCCTTCCAAGTCCATGGTAGAAGGGGCACCGATTTCTGGGAAAGTGACAGTGGGTGTGAGTTCTTTTTTATAGAGAAACATGGTTCCAGCATAGCCTTTGCGGGCAGGTTCTTGGGAGGAGCGCCACGTATTTTTGTAGCCTGGAAAGAGTTCAGCTAAAATTTCCACGTGTTTTTTAGTAGGCCCCTTGGCAGAAAGCTTGGTTTCTTGGATAGCGATGATATCAGCATTTTCTGCCACAAGGGTTTGTAGGACTTCTTGGGACAATTTTGCACGAGCTGAGTCACTAGTTAGGGCAGCATTGAGGGAATCAATATTCCATGAGATAAGTTTCATAAAGTTACCTTTTTCATTCAGATTATAGATTTTATTATACCAAAAAATAGCATAAAAATCTAGTTATCCGCATAAAAACTGGACTTATCACACTTTATCAAGGTCAAAACCACTCAATTTACTACTAATTTACTACTTATGAATGAGCTTTGATACGACGATTTATCCTTGAAAAGTGAAGATATAAAGATACTTCCAATAAAATTTGAATATTTAATAGGTAGACACTTCAAAAAATGAGGTGTCTATTTTTTTACCCGATTTTGAAAGGAAGTGAACTTATGAAAACAAAAAATCAAGAATCAAAAGGTCGTTCCCCACTCTTTAAGACCATCAAACATTCATTCAGCCAATAAAAAAGAAAGGATAGGTAAAAATATGGAACTTAAATTTGTGATTCCCAACATGGAAAAAACATTCGGCAATTTAGAATTTGCTGGCGAGGATAAAGTCGTTCAGCGAAGAATCAACGGACGGCTAACTGTCTTATCAAGAAGCTATAATCTCTATTCTGATGTTCAAAGAGCAGATGATATTGTGGTGGTGCTTCCTGCTGAAGCTGGCGAAAAACATTTCGGCTTTGAGGAACGTGTGAAGTTAGTCAATCCACGTATTACCGCAGAGGGCTACAAAATCGGCACTCGTGGTTTTACAAATTACCTTTTACATGCTGACGACATGATAAAAGAATAAAGAAAGAGAGGAAAAATGATGAGATTAGCAAATGGCATTGTATTAGATAAAGACACGACTTTTGGAGAATTGAAATTCTCTGCTCTACGTCGTGAAGTGAGAATCCAAAATGAAGACGGGTCGGTTTCAGATGAAATCAAGGAACGTACCTATGACTTAAAATCCAAAGGACAAGGACGCATGATTCAAGTAAGTATTCCTGCCAGCGTGCCTTTGAAAGAGTTTGATTATAACGCACGGGTGGAACTTATCAATCCCATTGCGGACACCGTTGCTACTGCCACCTATCAAGGAGCAGATGTTGACTGGTATATCAAGGCAGACGATATTGTGCTGACAAAGGATTCTAGTTCATTCAAAGCTCAACCACAAGCAAAGAAAGAACCGACACAAGACAAATAGTCGCTAGGTAGAAAGGAGACTTTTTCGCATGAAACAGCGTGGTAAAAGGATTCGCCCATCTGGTAAAGATTTAGTCTTTCATTTTACGATAGCGTCACTCCTGCCTGTTTTCCTGCTGGTTGTCGGACTGTTTCATGTGAAGACAATCCAGCAGATCAACTGGCAGGATTTTAACCTATCACAAGCAGATAAGATTGACATTCCCTATTTAATTATCAGTTTCAGTGTCGCAATTCTTATCTGCTTGCTGGTAGCGTTTGTATTCAAACGGGTTCGCTATGATACGGTTAAACAACTTTACCACCGTCAAAAACTGGCAAAGATGATACTTGAAAACAAGTGGTATGAATCTGAACAGGTCAAAACAGAGGGTTTCTTTAAAGATAGTGCTGGTCGTACAAAGGAAAAGATAACCTACTTCCCTAAAATGTATTATCGACTTAAAAATGGCTTGATACAGATACGGGTGGAAATCACGCTGGGAAAATATCAAGACCAACTCTTACACTTGGAAAAGAAATTAGAGAGTGGCTTGTACTGTGAGCTGACGGATAAAGAGTTAAAGGATTCCTATGTGGAATATACTTTGCTCTATGACACCATAGCCAGTCGTATTTCTATTGATGAAGTAGAAGCTAAAGATGGTAAACTTCGCTTAATGAAAAACGTATGGTGGGAATATGATAAGCTCCCTCATATGTTGATTGCTGGTGGTACAGGTGGCGGTAAAACTTACTTTATACTGACACTGATTGAAGCCTTGCTTCATACAGATTCAAAACTGTATATTCTTGACCCGAAAAATGCTGACCTTGCGGACTTAGGTTCTGTGATGGCAAATGTCTACTATAGAAAAGAAGACTTGCTTTCTTGCATTGAAACATTCTATGAAGAAATGATGAAACGTAGTGAGGAAATGAAGCAGATGAAGAACTATAAGACTGGCAAAAATTATGCTTACTTAGGTCTCCCGGCACACTTCTTAATCTTTGATGAATACGTCGCTTTCATGGAAATGCTGGGAACAAAAGAAAACACCGCAGTTATGAATAAGCTGAAACAGATTGTCATGTTAGGTCGTCAAGCTGGCTTCTTTCTAATACTGGCTTGTCAACGTCCAGACGCAAAATATTTAGGCGACGGAATCCGTGATCAGTTTAATTTCAGAGTGGCTTTAGGTCGTATGTCTGAAATGGGCTATGGCATGATGTTTGGCAGTGACGTACAAAAGGATTTCTTCTTAAAGCGAATCAAAGGTCGTGGCTATGTTGATGTAGGAACAAGTGTCATATCAGAGTTTTATACTCCCCTTGTACCAAAAGGATATGATTTCTTGGAGGAAATTAAAAAGTTATCCAACAGCAGACAGTCCACGCAGGCGACGTGCGAAGCGGAAGTCGCAGGTGTGGACTGATCTTGCTGGCTGGTGTGGCAATAGCCACGCCAGCACTTAACCCCCCGTATCTAACAGGGGGGTACAAATCGACAGGAAACAGTCAAAAAAACATTAGAAAATCCTTTGGTTACAAGGGATTTACAAAATTTCAGCGTATGTCAAATGGGCTTTAAAAGTTGACATACGCCTTTTTGATTGGAGGGATTTTTACTGAATGAACAAACTTGGTTACAGCATTTAAAAGAAAAACGCTTGGCTTATGGACTATCTCAAAACCGTTTAGCTGTTGCGACTGGTATTACAAGGCAGTATCTAAGCGATATTGAAACAGGAAAAGTCAAGCCATCAGAGGATTTACAGCAGTCCCTTTGGGAAGCTCTGGAACGCTTCAATCCCGACGCTCCCCTTGAAATGCTGTTTGATTATGTAAGGATTCGCTTTCCGACAACAGACGTACAGCAGGTGGTCGAAAACATCTTACAACTGAAACTGTCCTATTTTCTTCATGAGGACTATGGTTTCTATTCTTATTCAGAGCATTATGCTTTAGGCGACATATTCGTCCTTTGCTCCCATGAACTGGACAAAGGAGTTCTGGTGGAATTGAAAGGTCGTGGGTGCAGACAATTTGAAAGCTATCTTCTGGCACAACAAAGAAGCTGGTATGAGTTCTTTATGGACGTTTTGGTGGCTGGCGGTGTGATGAAACGCCTTGACCTTGCCATTAACGATAAGACAGGGATTTTGAATATCCCTGTACTCACTGAAAAGTGCCAACAGGAAGAATGTATCTCCGTCTTCCGCAGTTTTAAAAGCTATCGCAGTGGCGAACTGGTACGCAAAGAGGAAAAGGAATGTATGGGAAACACCCTCTATATCGGTTCATTACAAAGTGAAGTTTATTTCTGTATCTATGAAAAGGACTACGAGCAGTACAAGAAAAATGATATTCCCATTGAAGACGCAGAAGTAAAAAACCGTTTTGAGATTCGATTGAAAAATGAGCGTGCCTATTATGCAGTCCGTGATTTACTCGTCTATGACAATCCAGAGCATACCGCCTTTAAAATTATCAATCGGTATATCCGTTTTGTAGATAAAGACGATTCCAAACCTCGTTCTGATTGGAAACTGAATGAAGAATGGGCTTGGTTTATTGGGAACAATCGTGAACGATTAAAACTAACCACAAAACCAGAGCCTTACTCCTTCCAAAGGACGCTGAACTGGCTATCTCATCAAGTTGCCCCGACCTTAAAGGTTGCGATTAAACTTGATGAAATCAACCAGACGCAGGTTGTAAAAGACATTCTCGACCATGCGAAACTGACAGACCGACACAAGCAGATTTTGAAGCAACAGTCAGTAAAAGAACAGGACGTGATAACAACAAAAAAATAACTCAAATACAAATTCATTGAATATAGAGAGGAGAACATTTTTATGAATTTTGGACAAAACCTTTATAACTGGTTTCTATCAAACGCTCAATCACTGGTGCTTTTAGCAATCGTTGTGATTGGCTTGTATCTTGGCTTCAAGCGTGAGTTTAGCAAACTGATTGGCTTTTTAATTATTGCGATTATTGCGGTTGGCTTAGTCTTCAACGCTGCTGGAGTAAAAGACATTTTACTAGAGCTATTCAATCGCATTATTGGTGCTTAAATAAAACCGTTCTTTTGTGGAATATAAGTGGTTTTCTTATGTTCCGCAAAGGAATGGTACACCAAACGAAGTGCGGTAGGGATTTTTGAATCTCTACAAAGAAAGGACGTGAATATATGGACGATATGCAAGTCTATATTGCGAATTTAGGCAAATACAATGAGGGCGAATTGGTCGGTGCGTGGTTTACCTTTCCCATTGACTTTGAGGAAGTCAAAGAGAAAATCGGCTTGAATGATGAATATGAGGAATACGCCATTCATGACTACGAGTTACCCTTTACGGTTGACGAATACACTTCCATTGGCGAACTCAATCGACTATGGGAAATGGTATCGGAATTACCCGAAGAATTACAATCGGAGCTATCTGCTCTGCTCACTCATTTTTCAAGCATTGAAGAACTAAGCGAACATCAAGAGGATATTATCATTCATTCCGATTGTGATGATATGTATGACGTGGCACGCTACTACATTGAAGAAACGGGTGCTTTAGGCGAAGTACCAGCTAGTCTTCAAAACTATATTGATTATCAAGCCTATGGTCGGGATTTAGACCTTTCAGGAACGTTTATCTCAACCAATCATGGGATTTTTGAAATCGTCTATTAAATCTGTCGGTACATTACTACTGGCAGATTTTCTATTTTACGGGGTGGCTCAATCAGCTACCCCTATTTTTTATGAAAGGATTGATTACATGAAGAAAATACGAAGCTATACCAGTATCTGGTCTGTGGAAAAGGTACTGTATTCTATCAATGATTTTAGACTTCCGTTTCCCATAACCTTTACGCAAATGACATGGTTTGTCGTGTCACTCTTTGCAGTGATGATACTTGGCAACTTGCCCCCTCTTTCCATGATAGAGGGAGCATTTCTCAAATACTTTGGGATTCCTGTGGCTTTCACATGGTTTATGTCTACAAAAACTTTTGATGGTAAAAAGCCTTATGGATTTTTGAAGTCTGTCATTGCTTATGCACTGCGACCAAAGCTGACCTATGCAGGAAAAAAAGTAACGCTTGGCAGAAACCAGCCACAAGAAGCCATTACAGCAGTTAGGAGTGAATTTTATGGCATATCCAATTAAATACATTGAAAACAATCTCGTCTGGAATAAAGACGGGGAATGTTATGCTTACTATGAGCTTGTTCCTTACAATTACTCATTTCTAAGTCCAGAACAGAAAATACAAGTGCATGATTCTTTCAGACAGATTATCGCACAAAATCGTGATGGCAAAATTCATGCTTTACAAATCAGTACAGAATCCAGCATACGTTCTGCACAAGAGCGTTCCAAAAATGAAGTCACTGGCAAGCTCAAAGCGGTTGCCTATGACAAAATCGACCAACAGACAGACGCTTTAATATCCATGATTGGCGAAAATCAAGTGAACTACCGTTTCTTTATCGGCTTTAAGTTGCTTCTCAACGATCAGGAGTTTTCTATGAAAAGTCTTACCGTTGAAGCAAAAAATGCTTTGTCTGATTTTGTCTATGATGTGAACCATAAGCTGATGGGCGATTTTGTTAGTATGAGTAATGATGAAATCCTGCGTTTTCAGAAGATGGAAAAGCTCTTAGAAAATAAAATCTCTCGTCGTTTCAAAATCCGCAGGTTAGATAAGGACGACTTCGGCTATCTGATTGAACACCTTTACGGACAGACAGGCACTGCCTATGAAGAGTATGAGTACCATCTATCAAAGAAAAAGCTGGATAATGAAACGCTGATTAAATACTATGACTTGATTAAGCCTACTCGCTGTTTGGTGGAAGAAAAACAGCGATATTTGAAAATCCAGCAGGAAGATGAAACCGTCTATGTAGCTTACTTTACCATTAACAGCATTGTCGGAGAACTGGACTTCCTGTCCTCTGAAATCTTCTACTACCAGCAACAGCAATTTACATTCCCGATTGATACGTCAATGAATGTGGAAATTGTAGCGAATCGTAAAGCCCTATCTACTGTCCGCAATAAAAAGAAAGAACTGAAAGACTTGGATAACCACGCTTGGCAAAGTGATAATGAAACCAGCTCCAATGTGGCGGAAGCTCTGGAAAGTGTGAATGAGCTGGAAACCAATTTAGACCAAAGCAAGGAATCTATGTACAAGCTGTCTTATGTGGTAAGGGTATCAGCAAATGATCTTGACGAACTCAAACGTCGTTGTAATGAAGTGAAAGATTTTTATGACGATTTAAGCGTAAAACTGGTACGACCATTTGGGGATATGCTCGGCTTACATGAAGAATTTTTACCTGCCAGCAAGCGTTATATGAATGATTATATTCAATACGTGACCTCTGATTTCCTCGCTGGTTTAGGTTTTGGTGCTACTCAAATGCTGGGGGAAAATGAGGGGATTTATGTTGGCTACAGCTTAGATACTGGACGCAATGTCTATCTGAAACCTGCTCTTGCCAGTCAAGGGGTTAAGGGTTCAGTAACCAATGCGTTAGCGTCGGCTTTTGTTGGTTCGCTGGGTGGTGGTAAATCCTTTGCGAATAACCTTATCGTCTATTATGCGGTGCTTTATGGGGCACAAGCAGTGATTGTAGACCCAAAAGCAGAACGTGGCAGATGGAAAGAAACCTTGCCAGAGATTTCCCATGAAATCAATATCGTCACTCTGACTTCTGATGAGAAAAACAAAGGCTTACTTGACCCTTATGTGATTATGAAAAATCCCAAAGATTCTGAATCACTGGCTATTGATATTCTGACATTCCTTACGGGGATTTCCTCTCGTGATGGGGAACGCTTCCCAATCCTTAGAAAAGCCATTCGTGCAGTAACCAATAGTGAAGTACGAGGGTTGATGAAAGTGATTGAGGAATTACGGGTTGAGAATACGCCACTAAGTACCAGTATAGCCGACCATATCGAAAGTTTTACAGACTATGACTTTGCACATTTATTATTCAGTAATGGTTATGTGGAGCAGTCTATCAGCTTAGAAAAACAACTGAAC
This sequence comes from bacterium, assembly GCA_905221185.1. Lineage (GTDB taxonomy): Bacteria > Bacillota > Bacilli > Lactobacillales > Streptococcaceae > Streptococcus. The sequence goes on from CAJNCE010000003.1 coordinate 29,100, forward strand.
ATTATACAGGTTGCGGACTTGGTACTTCCCGACAAGGAAACTTCCTTTGAGGAATATACCACTATGGAGCTTTTATCCGTTGCTATGCTGATTGTCATTAGTACCTTTGCTTTAGACTTTATCCATACAGACCGAAGCATTTTCAAGATTGTAGATTTAGACGAAGCATGGAGCTTTTTACAGGTAGCACAAGGAAAAACACTATCTATGAAGCTGGTTCGGGCTGGTCGTGCTATGAACGCTGGGGTATATTTCGTGACCCAAAATACAGACGACCTCTTAGATGAAAAACTGAAAAATAACCTCGGCTTAAAATTTGCATTTCGTTCCACTGACCTTAACGAGATTAAAAAGACCTTAGCCTTTTTTGGTGTAGACCCAGAGGACGAAAACAATCAGAAGCGATTGCGTGATTTGGAAAACGGGCAATGCCTTATCAGTGATTTATATGGTCGTGTCGGTGTGATACAGTTCCACCCTGTATTTGAAGAACTGCTCCATGCCTTTGATACCAGACCACCTGTGCGAAAAGAGGTGTAAATGTGAAACCATCAATAGTAAACAGAATAAAATCAAACTGGACGCTGAAACGTCTAGGTAAAGTGGCAATGACAGTGGCTTTCACACTTGTGATTGCCATTTTTCTTTTAGCCATGCTGGGAACGGTGGTTCAAGCTGCGGGCTTGGTAGATGATACGGTCAATGTGGCAAATGAATACAGCCGATACCCACTTGAAAACTATCAACTGGATTTTTATGTGGATAATAGCTGGGGCTGGCTTCCGTGGAACTGGTCGGACGGGATTGGAAAACAGGTCATGTATGGACTATATGCCATTACCAATTTTATTTGGACAATCAGTTTGTATGTTTCCAATGCGACAGGTTACTTAGTACAGGAAGCCTATTCCTTAGACTTCATTTCCGCTACAGCAGATTCCATTGGTAAGAATATGCAGACCTTAGCTGGTGTGAGTGCAAACGGATTTTCAACAGAGGGTTTCTATGTTGGATTCCTCTTACTCTTGATTTTGGTTCTTGGGGTTTATGTTGCCTATACGGGACTGATAAAGAGAGAAACCACAAAGGCAATTCATGCCATTATGAATTTTGTGCTGGTGTTTATCCTATCGGCTTCCTTTATTGCCTACGCTCCCGACTACATTAAAAAAATCAATGACTTTTCATCAGACATCAGTAATGCCAGTTTATCACTTGGCACGAAGATTGTCATGCCCCATTCCGATAGTCAAGGCAAGGACAGAGTGGACTTAATCAGAGATAGCCTGTTTTCCATACAGGTTCAGCAACCGTGGCTACTGCTTCAATACAACAGTTCAGACATTGAAAGTATCGGTATTGACCGTGTGGAAAGCCTGCTCTCCACCAGCCCAGATTCCAACAATGGCGAAGACAGAGAAAAAATTGTTGCGGAAGAAATTGAAGACAGAAGCAATACCAATCTAACCATTACAAAGACCATTAACCGTTTAGGTACAGTCTTCTTCCTATTTGTCTTCAATATTGGGATTTCCATATTTGTATTCCTATTAACAGGAATCATGATTTTCTCGCAGGTACTTTTTATCATCTATGCTATGTTTCTGCCTGTGAGCTTTATTTTAAGCATGATTCCATCATTTGATGGTATGTCAAAACGAGCCATAACAAAGCTCTTTAATACCATTTTGACACGAGCTGGAATCACATTGATTATTACGACAGCATTTAGTATTTCAACCATGCTCTATACCTTATCGGCTGGTTATCCGTTCTTTTTGATTGCTTTTCTACAGATTGTGACCTTTGCAGGAATCTACTTCAAGCTGGGCGATTTAATGAGTATGTTTTCTCTACAGAGTAACGATTCTCAAAGTGTGGGAAGTCGTGTGATGAGAAAACCTCGTATGCTTATGCACGCTCACATGCACCGTCTACAGCGGAAACTTGGACGTTCCATGACTACTCTAGGGGCTGGGTCTGCCATTGTTACAGGTAAAAAAGGACAGTCGGGTTCGGGGAGTTCTGCAAGGACACAAGCAGATCACTCCCGACCAGACGGAAAGGAAAAATCAACACTTGGAAAACGTATCGGTCAAACCATCGGTACAGTAGCTGATACCAAAGACAGAATGGTAGACACTGCTAGTGGTTTGAAAGAACAGGTTAAAGATTTGCCGACCAATGCAAGATATGCAGTATATCAAGGAAAATCCAAAGTAAAAGAGAATGTCCGTGATTTAACCAGTAGTATTTCTCAAACCAAAGCGGACAGAGCCAGTGGACGCAAGGAACAGCAGGAACAAAGGCGAAAAACCATTGCGAAGCGTCGCTCTGAAATGGAACAGGTCAAACAGAAAAAACAGCCTGCTTCTTCTGTTCATGAAAGACCGACTACAAGACAAGAACAATATCATGATGAACAGACCTCAAAACAGTCTAATATTCAGACTTCATATAAGGAATCTCAACAAGCCAAACAAGAGCGTCCAGCAGTTAAGTCCGATTTTTCAAGTCCAAAAGTGGAACGCCAAGGCAATACCGTTCAAGAAAAAACCGTTCAAAAGCCAGCAACTTCAACCACTACAGCAGATAGAACTTCACAACGTCCAATCACAAAAGAACGTCCGTCTACTGTTCAAAGAGTACCACTACAAAATACAAGAAGTAGACCACCAATCAAAACCGCCACCATTAAGAAAGTCGGTAAGAAACCATGAAGTTGAAAACTTTAGTGATTGGTGGTTCTGGATTATTCTTGATGGTCTTCTCACTGCTTCTGTTTGTTGCCATTTTATTTTCAGATGAACAGGACAGCGGAATTTCCAATATTCATTATGGAGGTGTGAATGTTTCCGCAGAAGTGCTGGCTCATAAGCCTATGGTAGAAAAATATGCCAAAGAATATGGCGTTGAAGAATATGTCAACATACTTCTTGCGATTATACAGGTGGAATCGGGCGGTACTGCGGAAGATGTTATGCAGTCCTCGGAATCCCTCGGTCTTCCACCTAATTCATTGAGTACAGAAGAATCCATTAAGCAAGGTGTGAAGTATTTCAGTGAATTATTAGCCAGTAGCGAAAGGCTCAGTGTAGATTTAGAATCGGTTATCCAGTCCTACAATTATGGTGGTGGTTTCTTAGGGTATGTGGCTAATCGTGGAAATAAATATACCTTTGAACTGGCTCAAAGTTTCTCAAAAGAGTATTCAGGTGGCGAAAAAGTGTCTTACCCCAATCCCATAGCCATACCTATCAATGGGGGCTGGCGATACAACTATGGCAATATGTTTTATGTGCAACTGGTAACGCAGTATCTTGTCACAACAGAGTTTGATGATGATACGGTACAAGCCATCATGGACGAAGCACTGAAATATGAGGGCTGGCGATACGTTTACGGTGGAGCTTCCCCGACTACTTCTTTTGATTGTAGCGGACTGACACAATGGACGTATGGAAAAGCTGGAATTAACTTACCACGAACCGCACAACAGCAATATGATGTGACCCAGCATATCCCACTATCGGAAGCACAAGCTGGCGATTTGGTTTTCTTTCATTCTACCTATAACGCTGGCTCTTATATTACTCATGTTGGGATATACCTTGGCAATAACCGTATGTTTCATGCAGGCGACCCAATCGGTTATGCCGACTTAACAAGCCCCTACTGGCAACAGCATTTAGTGGGAGCAGGACGAATCAAACAATGAGAAAGGAAGATTTAATGATGAAATTTAGAAAAAATCAGAATAAAGAAAAACAGATACCAAAGGAAAAGAAACCTCGTGTCTACTATAAGGTCAATCCTCATAAAAAGGTTGTGATTGCCTTGTGGGTACTTTTAGGGCTTAGTTTCAGCTTTGCGATATTCAAGCACTTTACAGCTATAGATACTCATACTATTCACGAAACAACTATCATAGAAAAGGAATACGTTGATACTCATCATGTAGAAAATTTTGTAGAGAACTTTGCGAAAGTCTACTATTCATGGGAGCAATCCGATAAGTCCATTGATAATCGAATGGAAAGTCTAAAAGGCTATCTGACAGATGAACTTCAAGCTCTCAATGTTGATACAGTACGCAAAGATATTCCTGTATCGTCTTCTGTAAGAGGATTTCAGATATGGACGGTAGAGCCAACTGGCGACAATGAGTTTAATGTAACCTACAGTGTAGACCAGCTCATTACAGAGGGAGAAAATACAAAGACCGTCCACTCTGCTTATATAGTGAGTGTCTATGTAGATGGTTCTGGAAATATGGTACTGGTTAAGAATCCGACCATTACCAACATACCTAAGAAATCAAGTTATAAACCAAAAGCCATTGAAAGTGAGGGGACGGTTGATTCCATTACAACCAATGAAATCAATGAGTTTTTAACGACGTTCTTCAAGCTCTATCCTACAGCGACAGCCAGTGAACTTTCCTACTATGTGAATGACGGGATATTAAAACCAATCGGAAAAGAGTACATCTTTCAAGAACTGGTAAATCCTATTCACAATCGTAAGGATAATCAAGTCACGGTATCGCTGACAGTGGAGTATATCGACCAGCAGACCAAAGCAACGCAGGTATCTCAATTTGATTTGGTACTTGAAAAGAACGGGAGTAATTGGAAGATTATAGAATAACAAATATTGGTACATTATTACAGCTATTTTGTAATCACGTACTCTCTTTGATAAAAAATTGGAGATTCCTTTACAAATATGCTCTTACGTGCTATAATTTAAGTATCTATTTAAAAGGAGTTAATAAATATGCGGCAAGGTATTCTTAAATAAACTGTCAATTTGATAGCGGGAACAAATAATTAGATGTCCTTTTTTAGGAGGGCTTAGTTTTTTGTACCCAGTTTAAGAATACCTTTATCATGTGATTCTAAAGTATCCAGAGAATATCTGTATGCTTTGTATACCTATGGTTATGCATAAAAATCCCAGTGATAAAAGTATTTATCACTGGGATTTTTATGCCCTTTTGGGTTTTTGAATGGAGGAAAATCACATGAAAATTATTAATATTGGAGTTTTAGCTCATGTTGATGCAGGAAAAACTACCTTAACAGAAAGCTTATTATATAACAGTGGAGCGATTACAGAATTAGGAAGCGTGGACAAAGGTACAACGAGGACGGATAATACGCTTTTAGAACGTCAGAGAGGAATTACAATTCAGACAGGAATAACCTCTTTTCAGTGGGAAAATACGAAGGTGAACATCATAGACACGCCAGGACATATGGATTTCTTAGCAGAAGTATATCGTTCATTATCAGTTTTAGATGGGGCAATTCTACTGATTTCTGCAAAAGATGGCGTACAAGCACAAACTCGTATATTATTTCATGCACTTAGGAAAATGGGGATTCCCACAATCTTTTTTATCAATAAGATTGACCAAAATGGAATTGATTTATCAACGGTTTATCAGGATATTAAAGAGAAACTTTCTGCCGAAATTGTAATCAAACAGAAGGTAGAACTGTATCCTAATATGTGTGTGACGAACTTTACCGAATCTGAACAATGGGATACGGTAATAGAGGGAAACGATGACCTTTTAGAGAAATATATGTCCGGTAAATCATTAGAAGCATTGGAACTCGAACAAGAGGAAAGCATAAGATTTCAGAATTGTTCTCTGTTCCCTGTTTATCACGGAAGTGCAAAAAGTAATATAGGGATTGATAACCTTATAGAAGTGATTACGAATAAATTTTATTCATCAACACATCGAGGTCCGTCTGAACTTTGCGGAAATGTTTTCAAAATTGAATATACAAAAAAAAGACAACGTCTTGCATATATACGCCTTTATAGTGGAGTACTACATTTACGAGATTCGGTTAGAGTATCAGAAAAAGAAAAAATAAAAGTTACAGAAATGTATACTTCAATAAATGGTGAATTATGTAAGATTGATAGAGCTTATTCTGGAGAAATTGTTATTTTGCAAAATGAGTTTTTGAAGTTAAATAGTGTTCTTGGAGATACAAAACTATTGCCACAGAGAAAAAAGATTGAAAATCCGCACCCTCTACTACAAACAACTGTTGAACCGAGTAAACCTGAACAGAGAGAAATGTTGCTTGATGCCCTTTTGGAAATCTCAGATAGTGATCCGCTTCTACGATATTACGTGGATTCTACGACACATGAAATCATACTTTCTTTCTTAGGGAAAGTACAAATGGAAGTGACTTGTGCTCTGCTGCAAGAAAAGTATCATGTGGAGATAGAACTAAAAGAGCCTACAGTCATTTATATGGAGAGACCGTTAAAAAATGCAGAATATACCATTCACATCGAAGTGCCGCCAAATCCTTTCTGGGCTTCCATTGGTCTATCTGTAGCACAGCTTCCATTAGGGAGCGGAGTACAGTATGAGAGCTCGGTTTCTCTTGGATACTTAAATCAATCGTTTCAAAATGCAGTTATGGAGGGGATACGCTATGGCTGTGAACAAGGATTGTATGGTTGGAATGTGACGGACTGTAAAATCTGTTTTAAGTATGGCTTATACTATAGCCCTGTTAGTACCCCAGCAGATTTTCGGATGCTTGCTCCTATTGTATTGGAACAAGTCTTAAAAAAAGCTGGAACAGAATTGTTAGAGCCATATCTTAGTTTTAAAATTTATGCGCCACAGGAATATCTTTCACGAGCATACAACGATGCTCCTAAATATTGTGCGAACATCGTAGACACTCAATTGAAAAATAATGAGGTCATTCTTAGTGGAGAAATCCCTGCTCGGTGTATTCAAGAATATCGTAGTGATTTAACTTTCTTTACAAATGGACGTAGTGTTTGTTTAACAGAGTTAAAAGGGTACCATGTTACTACCGGTGAACCTGTTTGCCAGCCCCGTCGTCCAAATAGTCGGATAGATAAAGTACGATATATGTTCAATAAAATAACTTAGTGTATTTTATGTTGTTATATAAATATGGTTTCTTGTTAAATAAGATGAAATATTTTTTAATAAAGATTTGAATTAAAGTGTAAAGGAGGAGATAGTTATTATAAACTACAAGTGGATATTGTGTCCTGTATGTGGAAATAAAACACGATTAAAGATAAGGGAAGATACTGAATTAAAAAAATTCCCCCTCTATTGTCCGAAATGCAGACAAGAAAATTTAATTGAAATAAAGCAGTTCAAAGTAACTGTGATTACAGAGCCAGACGCAAAGACGCAGAGCCGATAAAATGAGATTAATACAATCTCATTTTATCGGCTCTTTCCGTTATGTATGGATTCTTTTAATTAGTCTTCGATGTTTCTTGCTTCGTTGATACCGCTGGCTAAAGATTCCATTAAGGATAGTTCTTTGTCTGTAAAGCTATCCATGTATTTCTCTATCTGTAATCGTCGGGTGCTTTTTACCAAGTTATTAGCAGGTAAGAAAAATTCATCAACGGAAACATGAAGTAACGATACAAGGTCATAAAGAACTTGTATGCTGGGGTGTTGCCCTTTATTTTCAATATTAGTTAAGTACCGTGGGTCAATTTCAATCAATGCTCCCACTTGTTCACGAGTTAAACCTCGTTTCAATCGAGCTTCTTTAATGGCTAAACCAAAGGCTCTAAAATCATATTTATCTTCTTTTTTACGCATAGTAGACCACCTCTATACATTTTATTGTTCCTACTGAATTAAAAACAGGTATAGAAAAACGTGTTATATGGTTTATAGGTTTATATTTAATAAAAAGCACTACTAAACGCCAATAAAAAAAACCGTTATATGGTAGTGCTATTTACGCTGTTAAAATATTGTATATTACTTCCAAATGGCGGTTTGTTGGAGGTCAACGTCGCCATGAAGTACATCATATACAATAAATTTCCTTACATTGGGTTCTTGTCAAAAAAAGTCGTCTATCTGCAATAGATAAGTACGTCCACCAATGTGGTTTTATAAATCATATAGATAGAATAACAGAAGCATGTAAACAGAGAAATAAATCTGTTTATATGCTTTTTTGGCTATTCAGAACTTTTTTACAAAGTTTATTTATCAGTAATGCAACAAATCCCCCTTTCACATTGGGACTAAGAGTGAAAGGAGATAAACGAGCAAGGCTCACTTCCTTTCCTAGACAGAAAGGGGGTGAGAAACATGAAACCATCTTCTTTTCAGACCACAATAGAAAATCAGTTTGACTATATCTGTAAACGTGCTATGGAAGACGAGCGAAAGAATTATATGCTTTATCTTTCAAGGATTGCAAAGCGTGAGGTGTCCTTTTCGGATGTTGGCGATTATCTTGTTAGCCAGTTTGCGACAACAGATAACTATTCAACTGACTTTCAGATTTTTACACTCAATGGGTTATCAGTAGGCGTTGAAAATGATTTGTTGAGTGAAGCATTACGTGAGTTGCCAGACAAGAAACGTGAAATTCTACTGCTGTTTTACTTTATGGACATGAGCGATTCAGAAATTGCAGACCTGTTGAAATTGAACCGTTCTACTGTCTATCGGCATAGAACCAGTGGACTAGCCTTAATTAAAAAGTTTATGGAGGAATTTGAAGAATGAAAACACAATATCCTATGATTCCCTTTCCTCTCATTGTAAAGGCAACAGATGGCGATACCGAAGCGATTAACCAGATTCTACATCATTACAGAGGGTACATAACGAAGCGTTCCCTACGACTTATGAAAGATGAATATGGCAATCAAAGTATGGTCGTTGATGAAGTCTTACGTGGAAGAATGGAAACCAGACTGATTACAAAGATTTTGTCATTTGAAATTAAGTAATATCCTCTCTCCTTTCGTGGAAGCGTGCTAAACCATTCCACGCTTCCCGAACAGGGAGGTTTGTTATTCCACCAAAGCATATTGAGCTTTCAATGTGTTTTGATAGGCTAACGAGCCATTGTTCTTTGAAAACTGACTAAAAGTAATCGAATACGTTTCGATAAGAAAAGAGCCAACGGAACTAACCGCCATGACCTATCTTATAAAGATAGCGAGCGATTCATGTTAGTGATCCGAGAAGCAATCTTTAGCAGGATTGCCTGCAACGACATTCTTATCGTGATAATGATACTCCCATACAGTCAATAGTCCGAGCGTGATAAAACCGTCGCAGGCAATGAGTATGGCTACATGAGAACCATGCAGGGGTGGAACTCCCGTGAGCTTTGCTAAAGCTGTTCGATTGCTGGTAAAACAACTTTTATGAAATCCAAATAAGTGATTTGGAAAGGAGGATTTTATGAAGCAGACTGACATTCCTATTTGGGAACGTTATACCCTAACCATTGAAGAAGCGTCAAAATATTTTCGTATTGGCGAAAACAAGCTACGACGCTTGGCAGAGGAAAATAAAAATGCAAATTGGCTGATTATGAATGGCAATCGTATTCAGATTAAACGAAAACAATTTGAAAAAATTATAGATACATTGGACGCAATCTAGCGTCGCCAAAGGGTCTTGTATATGATAAAATAGTATTAAGTCGTATCAAGGCTCTTTCCATAAAGGAAAGGAGCAAATGCCATGTCAGAAAAAAGACGTGACAATAAAGGTCGAATCTTAAAGACTGGAGAGAGCCAACGAAAAGACGGAAGATACTTATACAAATATATAGATTCATTTGGAGAACCGCAATTTGTTTACTCGTGGAAACTTGTGGCTACAGACCGAGTACCAGCAGGAAAGCGTGATTGTATCTCACTTAGAGAGAAAATCGCAGAGTTACAGAAAGACATTCATGATGGTATTGATGTTGTAGGAAAGAAAATGACACTCTGCCAGCTTTACGCAAAACAGAACGCTCAAAGACCAAAGGTTAGAAAAAACACTGAAACTGGACGCAAATATCTTATGGATATTTTGAAGAAAGACAAGTTAGGTGTAAGAAGTATTGACAGTATTAAGCCATCAGACGCTAAAGAATGGGCTATTAGAATGAGTGAAAATGGTTATGCTTATCAAACCATCAATAACTACAAACGTTCTTTAAAGGCTTCATTCTATATTGCTATACAAGATGATTGTGTTCGGAAGAATCCATTTGACTTTCAACTGAAAGCAGTTCTTGATGATGATACTGTCCCTAAGACCGTACTAACAGAAGAACAGGAAGAAAAACTGTTAGCCTTTGCAAAAGCTGATAAAACCTACAGCAAAAATTATGATGAAATTCTGATACTCTTAAAAACAGGTCTTCGTATTTCAGAGTTTGGTGGTTTGACACTTCCAGATTTAGATTTTGAGAATCGTCTTGTCAATATAGACCATCAGCTATTGAGAGATACTGAAATTGGGTACTACATTGAAACACCAAAGACCAAAAGTGGCGAACGTCAAGTTCCTATGGTTGAAGAAGCCTATCAAGCATTTAAGCGAGTGTTAGCGAATCGAAAGAATGATAAGCGTGTTGAGATTGATGGATATAGTGATTTCCTCTTTCTTAATAGAAAGAACTATCCAAAAGTGGCAAGTGATTACAACGGCATGATGAAAGGTCTTGTTAAGAAATACAATAAGTATAACGAGGATAAATTGCCACACATCACTCCACATAGTTTGCGACATACATTCTGTACCAACTATGCAAATGCAGGAATGAATCCAAAGGCATTACAGTACATTATGGGACATGCTAATATAGCCATGACGCTGAACTATTACGCACATGCAACATTCGATTCTGCAATGGCAGAAATGAAACGCTTGAATAAAGAGAAGCAACAGGAGCGTCTTGTTGCTTAGTAGTACAAATGAATTTACTACTTATTTACCACTTCTGACAGCTAAGACATGAGGAAATATGCAAAGAAACGTGAAGTATCTTCCTACAGTAAAAATACTCGAAAGCACATAGAATAAGGCTTTACGAGCATTTAAGAAAATATAAAAAGATAATTAGAAATTTATACTTTGTTTCAAATAAAAAAAGGCCTATTTCCCCAACGTATGGTTTGAAAAATCACCCTCTTTTGTTTATAATGAAGAATGATTTTATGAAAGGGAGTGAAAATAAATGAAATTTTACTCATATGACTATGTGCTTAGCCAAATCAGTCAGCAAAATGGCATCATGATTGGCTTGGGGATTGTGCTCCTAGCTATCACAGGATTTTTTGCTTTTAAAGCCTATAGAGATAAAAAGGGGACTAAATTTCGGGAATTGGTCATGATTTTGGCCCTGACCTTAGTGGCCATGCTTTTGGTGACGATTTCAAAATACCAGACCAATCAAGCCTCTAACAATCAATTTCAAACTTCCCTTCATTTCATAGAGGTCATTTCCAAAGACTTGGGAGTGGATAGATCAGAAGTTTATGTCAATACTTCTGCAACCACTGATGGAGCGCTAATCAAGGTAGGTCCAAATTTCTACCGCGCTATGAACGGGAGCCAACCAGACAAGTATCTTTTAGAGAAATTAGAATTGCATCAAACAGACGCTATTGAATTGGTGGAGGTAAACAAATGACACTCAACTATATGGAAATTTTAATCAAACTGGCCTTGGGTCTTTTCTCGCTTGTTTTTGTTATCAATGTGACAGGAAAGGGAAATCTGGCGCCTAACTCTGCGACAGACCAAATTCAGAACTATGTTCTCGGTGGTATTCTCGGTGGGGTGATTTACAATAGTTCTATTAGCATTCTCCAGTACGCAGTGATTTTGATGATGTGGACGATTTTGGTTTTGACCCTCAAATGGCTTAATAACAATGTTCGTTTTGTCAAACGCTTGATTGATGGAAAACCAACTCTCCTCATTAAAAATGGGCAGATTGACCCAGAGGCTTGTCGTTCAGTTGGTTTGTCTGCGGCAGATGTAGCCCTTAAACTTCGTAGTCAAGGGATTTTCCAGATGAAGCAAGTTAAACGAGCTGTGCAAGAGCAAAATGGCCAACTCATCGTGGTACAAATGGGAGATGAAAATCCTAAGTATCCAGTTGTGACTGACGGTGTGATCCAAGTCGATGTTTTGGAATCGATTGGCCGTAGCGAAGAGTGGCTGCTTGATAACCTCAGCAAACAAGGACATGACAATGTTGCCAATATCTTTATTGCTGAGTATGACAAGGGTGCGGTCACAGTCGTAACCTATGAATAAGAAGAACCTGGGGTTTTGTACTCTTCGAAAATCTCTTCAAACCGCGTCAACGTCGCCTTGCCGTATGTAGGTTACTGACTTCGTCAGTTCTATCTACAACCTCAAAGCAGTGCTTTGAGCAGCCTGCGGCTAGTTTCCTAGTTTGTTCTTTGATTTTCATTGAGTCTTGGCTTCAGGTTTCCATTTGCAATCAGAAAGGGATTTTATGTCCATTATTCAAAAGCTTTGGTGGTTTTTCAAGTTAGAAAAACGCCGTTATTTAGTCGGGATTGTGGCCCTGGTCTTGGTTTCCGTCCTCAATCTCATTCCCCCTATGGTCATGGGGCGGGTCATTGATGCTATCACATCGGGGCAATTAACCCAGCAGGACCTTCTTCTTGACCTATTTTACTTGCTTCTTGCGGCCTTTGGGATGTACTATCTGCGCTATGTTTGGCGGATGTATATCCTTGGAACTTCCTACCGTTTGGGGCAGATTATGCGGTCTCGCTTGTTTGAGCATTTCACAAAAATGTCTCCATCCTTTTATCAGACCTATCGGACGGGGGACCTGATGGCACACGCAACCAATGATATCAATGCCCTAACGCGTCTGGCAGGGGGTGGTGTTATGTCTGCCGTGGATGCCTCTATCACGGCTTTAGTGACCTTGCTGACCATGCTCTTTAGCATTTCATGGCAAATGACCTTGGTTGCCATTCTGCCCCTGCCTTTCATGGCTTATGCGACCAGTCGTCTAGGGAGAAAGACCCACAAGGCTTTTGGCGAATCACAGGCTGCCTTTTCCGAACTCAATAACAAGGTACAAGAGTCTGTATCAGGTATCAAAGTGACCAAATCTTTCGGTTACCAGGCGGACGAGTTGAAGTCCTTTCAGGCAGTCAATGAATTGACCTTCCAAAAGAACCTTCAAACTATGAAATACGATAGTCTCTTTGACCCCATGGTTCTCTTATTTGTTGGTTCCTCCTATGTTTTAACCCTCTTGGTCGGCTCCTTGATGGTTCAGAAAGGGCAAATCACAGTTGGAAATCTGGTTACCTTTATCAGCTACTTGGATATGCTGGTTTGGCCTCTTATGGCCATCGGTTTCCTCTTTAATATCACTCAGCGAGGGAAGGTTTCTTACCAGCGGATTGAAGAACTTTTGTCTCAGAAATCACCTGTACAAGACCCTGAGTTTCCTTTAGATGGCATTGAAAACGGGCGCTTGCAGTACGATATTGACAGATTTGCCTTTGAAAATGAGGAAACACTGACAAATGTTCACTTTAGTTTGGAAAAAGGTCAAACTCTGGGCTTGGTTGGTCAGACAGGCTCTGGAAAAACGTCCTTGATCAAGCTCCTCTTGCGTGAATACGATGTGGATAAGGGTGCTATTTACCTAAACGGTCATAATATTCGGGACTATCGTCTGACGGACCTTCGCAGTCTCATGGGCTATGTTCCTCAGGACCAGTTCCTCTTTGCGACTTCAATCTTAGACAATATCCGCTTTGGGAATCCTGCGTTACCACTTTCAGCGGTCGAGGAAGCGACCAAGCTAGCTCAAGTTTACCAAGATATTGTAGCCATTCCTCAGGGATTTGATACGCTGATTGGTGAAAAGGGAGTCAGTCTTTCTGGTGGTCAAAAGCAGCGTCTGGCCATGAGTCGGGCGATGATTTTAGACCCTGATATCTTGATTTTGGATGATTCTTTGTCAGCTGTGGATGCCAAGACGGAGTATGCGATTATCGACAATCTCAAGGAAACACGTAAGGACAAGACAACCATCATCACGGCCCATCGCCTCAGTGCAGTTGTCCATGCAGATTTGATTTTAGTCCTGCAAAATGGTCAAATTATCGAACGAGGCAGGCACGAAGACCTGCTAGCTTTGAATGGCTGGTATGCCCAAACCTACCAGTCTCAGCAGCTGGAAATGAAGGGAGAAGAAGATGCAGAATAAGAAAGAACAATGGACTGTATTGAAACGCTTGATGTCCTATCTCAAGCCTTATGGACTCCTGACTTTTTTGGCACTCAGTTTTCTCCTAGCGACGACGGTCATTAAAAGTATCATTCCCCTTGTGGCCTCCCACTTTATCGACCAGTACCTCAGCAATCTCAACCAACTCGCTGTGACCGTTTTGTTGGCCTACTATGGCCTTTATATCCTACAAACTCTGGTCCAGTATGTCGGCAATCTTCTCTTTGCGCGCGTGTCTTACAGTATTGTTAGGGATATTCGTCGGGATGCCTTTGCCAATACGGAAAAGCTGGGCATGTCTTATTTTGACAAGACGCCAGCAGGCTCTATCGTCTCTCGTTTGACAAATGACACCGAGACTATCAGTGATATGTTTTCGGGGATTTTATCTAGCTTTATCTCAGCAGTTTTCATCTTTCTGACAACTCTTTATACCATGTTGGTATTGGATTTTCGTTTGACAGCATTAGTCTTGCTCTTTCTCCCCTTGATTTTCCTTTTGGTCAATCTCTATCGGAAAAAATCAGTGAAAATCATTGAGAAAACCAGAAGTCTCTTGTCAGATATCAATAGCAAGCTGGCCGAAAACATCGAAGGAATCAGGATTACCCAGGCCTTTAATCAAGAGAAGCGCCTGCAAGCAGAATTTGATGAAATCAACCAAGAACACTTGGTCTATGCCAACCGTTCTGTAGCCTTGGATGCCCTCTTTTTGCGTCCTGCCATGAGTTTGCTGAAACTCCTAGGATATGCAGTTTTAATGGCCTACTTTGGTTATCGTGGTCTTTCTATCGGGATAACTGCGGGAACCATGTATGCCTTTATCCAGTACATCAATCGTCTCTTTGACCCCTTGATTGAGGTGACGCAAAACTTTTCAACCCTGCAAACGTCTATGGTTTCTGCAGGTCGTGTCTTTGCCTTGATTGACGAGAGGACCTATGAGCCTCATCAAGAAGATGGGCAGGCTAAAGTCAAAGAAGGCAATATTCGATTTGAACATGTGTGCTTCTCATATGATGGCAAACATCCGATTCTGGATGACATTTCTTTTTCAGTTAACAAGGGTGAGACCATTGCCTTTGTGGGTCATACAGGTTCAGGGAAATCTTCGATTATCAATGTTCTCATGCGCTTTTATGAATTCCAGTCAGGGCGAGTTCTCTTGGATGGTGTGGATATCAGGGATTTCAGTCAGGAAGAGCTGAGAAAAAACATCGGTTTGGTCTTGCAGGATCCCTTCCTCTATCATGGTACCATCAAGTCCAATATCGCCATGTACCAAAATCTTAGTGATGATCAGGTTCGGGACGCAGCTACCTTTGTCGATGCAGATTCCTTTATTCAAGAACTTCCTTTAGGCTATGATGCACCCGTTTCCGAGCGTGGTTCGAGCTTCTCTACTGGTCAGCGTCAGCTTCTTGCCTTTGCCAGAACTGTTGCTAGTCAGCCTAAAATTCTGATTTTGGATGAAGCGACAGCCAATATTGACTCTGAAACAGAAAGCTTGGTTCAAGCTTCTCTGGCTAAGATGAGACAAGGGCGGACAACCATTGCCATTGCCCACCGCCTTTCTACCATCCAAGACGCCAACTGTATCTATGTTTTGGACAAGGGGCGCATTATCGAGAGTGGAACCCATGAGGAACTCTTGGCCTTGGGAGGGACCTATCACAAGATGTATAGCTTGCAGGCAGGGGCCATTGCCTAATACTCTTTGATTTTCATTGAGTATAAGAAGGAAATCCGTCAAATTACAGATTTCTTTCACCGCCTTTTCCATTTTGTGGTATAATGAAAAATGTTGACAAATAGTATAATAAAAACAAAGGAGAAACAGCATGCTGAAATGGGAAGACTTGCCCGTGGAAATGAAATCAAGCGAGGTTGAGTCTTACTACCAGCTTGTCTCGAAAAGGAAGGGTTCGCTGATTTTCAAGCGTTGCTTGGACTGGGTTCTGGCCTTGGTCTTGCTGATTTTGACTTCCCCGGTCTTTCTGATCTTGAGCATTTGGATCAAGTTGGATAGCAAGGGCCCTGTCATTTACAAGCAAGAGCGCGTGACCCAGTACAACCGTCCTTTCAAGATTTGGAAATTCCGTACCATGGTAACGGATGCGGATAAAAAAGGTAGTCTGGTGACTTCAGCTAACGATAGCCGCATTACCAAGGTTGGGAATTTCATCCGTCGTGTCCGTTTGGACGAACTGCCTCAACTGGTCAATGTCCTTAAAGGCGAAATGTCCTTTGTCGGTACACGACCTGAAGTGCCACGTTACACAGAGCAGTATAGCCCTGAAATGATGGCGACCTTGCTTTTGCCAGCAGGAATTACCTCTCCAGCTAGCATCAACTACAAGGATGAGGACACCATCATCAGTCAAATGACCGAGAAAGGCCTATCGGTTGACCAAGCTTATGTAGAGCATGTTCTTCCTGAAAAGATGCGCTATAATCTCACCTATCTCCGAGAGTTTAGTTTCCTTGGAGACATCAAAATCATGTTTCAAACCGTGTTTGAGGTACTAAAATAAAGTAGCCATGAGAAAATGACTACAGACAAAAGGAGCAAATCAATGCCAAATTACAATATTCCATTTTCACCACCCGATATCACAGAAGCTGAAATTGCTGAAGTAGCGGATACCCTTCGTTCTGGTTGGATCACGACAGGTCCTAAGACCAAAGAACTGGAGCGTCGCTTATCTCAATATACACAGACGCCTAAGACTGTCTGCCTCAACTCTGCAACTGCCGCTCTTGAGTTGATTTTGCGCGTCTTGGAAGTGGGTCCTGGTGATGAAGTCATCGTTCCAGCCATGACTTACACAGCTTCATGTAGTGTCATCACGCACGTGGGAGCAACACCTGTCATGGTGGATATCCAAGAAGATACTTTTGAGATGGATTATGACTTGCTGGAGCAAGCTATCACTGAAAAGACTAAGGTGATTATTCCTGTTGAGCTTGCGGGGATTGTTTGCGACTATGACCGTTTGTTCCAAGTTGTTGAGAAGAAACGTGACCTCTTTACTGCGTCAAGCAAGTGGCAAAAGGCCTTTAATCGTATTGTGATTGTCTCTGATAGTGCCCATGCTTTGGGATCAACTTATAAAGGGCAACCAGCTGGTTCTATCGCTGACTTTACTTCCTTCTCATTCCATGCCGTCAAGAACTTTACAACTGCTGAGGGTGGAAGTGCCACTTGGAAGTCCAATCCAGCGATTGATGACGAAGAAATGTACAAGGAATTCCAAATCCTTTCCCTTCATGGTCAAACTAAAGATGCTCTTGCCAAGATGCAACTGGGTTCTTGGGAATACGATATCGTCACACCAGCCTACAAGTGCAATATGACCGATATCATGGCGTCACTTGGTTTGGTACAATTGGATCGTTATCCTGGTTTGCTAGAACGTCGTAAAGACATCGTGGACCGCTATGATCGAGGTTTTGCAGGTTCTCGCATTCGTCCATTGGCACACAAGACTGATACTGTCGAATCTTCACGCCACCTCTACATCACCCATGTAGAAGGAGCAAGCATAGAAGAACGCAACCTTATCATCCAAGAATTGGCTAAAGCAGGAATTGCAAGTAACGTACACTATAAACCGCTTCCTCTCTTAACAGCCTATAAGAATCTTGGCTTTGATATGGCGAATTATCCTAAGGCCTATGCCTTCTTTGAAAATGAAATTACGCTCCCTCTTCATACTAAACTAAGCGATGAAGAAGTAGACTATATCATTGAGACTTTCAAAACAGTTTCTGAAAAAGTGCTAACTTTATCAAAAAAATCGTAAAAAAGTCTTGACAAAGAAAAAACAAAGTATTAAAATAAGTTCAACAAATCAGAAAAGTAACTATTTTTGATCTTCAGGGAGCCTGTGGTAATTGTGAACAGGTGGTTGGAAGTAGTGAAAGTGGGCTGATTTTAAAAATGAATTTGAAACAATGAAAATTCGGTGCGCACACCTTACAGTGCAACTTGTTGTTAGACAAGGTAGAGATGTAAAGGGGAATAGTCCCTTTATAATTGAGGTGGCACCGCGTTACTAACGCCCTCACACAGATTATTTTCTGTGTGTGGGCTTTTTCATATCTTGAAATCAATACTGAAAGAGGAAAAATTTTATGACAACTAAAGGTTATTTTGGACAATTTGGTGGTAGTTTTGTACCGGAGCCGATTCAGGCTTTGTTGGATGAGTTGGAAGTGACATTTGACAAGTACAAGGATGATCCAGAGTTTTTGGCAGAGTTTCGCCATTACTTAAAAGACTATTCAGGTCGCGAAACACCGCTTTATTTTGCGGAAAGTCTGACAGACCACCTAGGTGGTGCTAAGATTTATCTCAAACGTGAAGATCTTAACCACCTTGGTTCACACAAACTAAACAACGTTCTGGGTCAAATCCTTCTTGCCAAACGAATGGGCAAAAAGCGAGTGATCGCAGAAACAGGAGCTGGTCAACATGGTGTTGCGACAGCAGCGGCTGCAGCCAAGTTTGGTATGGCTTGTGATGTCTATATGGGGGCAGAGGATGTGGAGCGTCAACGTCTCAATGTCTTCCGCATGGAGATGATGGGAGCAACTGTTCACGCAGTTGAAACAGGGACACGAACTCTCAAGGATGCGGTAGATGCAGCCTTTGGAGCATGGATGAATGACCTTGAAGCCTTCTACGTTTTGGGATCTGCTGTAGGCCCTCATCCTTATCCTACAATTGTTCATGAATTCCAAAAGATCATCAGTGAAGAATCTCGCCGTCAAATCTTAGAAAAAGAAGGTCGTTTACCAGACTACGTTATTGCCTGTGTAGGTGGTGGTTCCAATGCCATCGGTGCTTTTTCTCAGTATGTGGCTGATGAAGAAGTTAAATTGGTTGGGGTCGAAGCTGCTGGTCATGGACTTGACACGGACAAGCACGCAGCTACTATGACAAAAGGTAGTATCGGAATTGTCGATGGCATGAAGACTTATGCAGTCTTTAAGGAAGATGGAGAGCTAGCTCCAGTTTACTCTATCTCAGCTGGATTGGACTATCCAGGGGTTGGCCCAGAACACGCCTACTTTAAAGATTCAGGTCGCGTGGAATATGTGGCTGCGACAGACGAAGAAGCTGTTCAGGCTCTTCTCCTTCTCAGCAAGACTGAAGGAATTATCCCAGCGATTGAAAGTTCGCACGCTATCGCAGAAGCAGTTAAACGTGCACCGAAACTAAGTAAAGACGACATTATCATCATCAATGTCTCTGGTCGTGGAGACAAGGACGTAGCTGCAATTGCAGACTATCTAGAAGCTAAAAAATAATAGATGGAAAAATTACAGTCTTTTCTCTCACAGAGAGCTTGTGGTTGCTGGAAACAAGCAGAGAAAGCTGTAAGGTTGGGTCCATCTGAAACGAGAGAAGAAAACATAATTCTCAAGGGAGTGCCCTTTATCGCACAGCCTGTTACAGAATCTTTCTAAGACAGGAATGAGAGATAGGAGAAATCCTATAATTGAGGTGGCACCGCGAATTTCGTCCTCACGCAAGTTATTTTGCGTGGGGATTTTTATATATTTATCGTAGATATGGCTATCAGTTTTAAATTATGCTTTATCACTAGATAAATTTCTATAAAATATTTGCGAACGAAGTGAGCATTAAACAGCTATTTCCCGCCATAGTGGTATTCTAGAGAAGCAAAGATGCTTCTCTAGAACGGAATTTTTGAGACCTAAGGCTCAAAAATTAGGGATGAAATTTCGGAGAAAGTTGCTCCCGTCCGCACTATTTAAGGGAAATAGAAAAAAGACAAAAAATTAAAAATAAGAAACTGAAAGGGAAATTACAATGGAACGAATCATTCATGGAGATGTCTTATCACCAATCTTGGCTTATATGCGCCTAAAGGGGCAACACAAGGTTATCTTAGAAAGTATTCCGAGAGACAAGGAAACAGCTCGTTTTTCTATCCTAGCTTATAATCCAGTTTTTGAGATTAAGTTTGAAAATGGAGTTCTTTATCAAAATGGTCAAGTGATTGATCGGGATCCTTTGGATTTCCTTTATGAAGTGACTCATAAGAGCCAGCACCATTCAGACCTACCTTTTGGTGGGGGAGCCATTGGTTTTGTTGGTTACGATATGATTTCTCTTTATGAAGAAATCGGCCAGATTCCTGAGGATACCATTGGGACGCCAGACATGCATTTCTTTGTCTATGAGAGTTATATGGTCTTTGACCACAAGAAAGAAAAAATTCATGTCATAGAGGATGCTCTTTATAGCAATCGCAGTCAAGAAGATTTGGAAAAAGCCTTGAACCAAGTGCTTGAGGAATTACGCATTCCTGCTCCAAATGAATTTGAAGATTTGGATCTATCTCCGCTGGACTTCAAACCGCATATCGCTCCTCAGAAGTTTGAGGAAATGGTGGAAACCGCTCGTGACTTGATTCGTAACGGAGATATGTTCCAATGTGTACTCAGCCAGCGTTTCTCAGCAGAAGTTACTGGCAATCCATTTGACTTCTACAGAAATCTTCGCGTGACCAATCCATCTAATTATCTCTATTTCTATGATTTTGGAGATTATCAAATCATCGGTGCCAGTCCTGAAAGTTTGGTTTCTGTCAAAAATGGCATCGTGATAACCAATCCGATTGCAGGTACACGACCAAGAGGGGCTACGGATGAAGAAGACAAGGCTTTGGCGACAGACCTGCTTTCTGATGAGAAGGAAACAGCAGAACATCGAATGTTGGTAGACTTGGGGCGTAATGATATTGGTCGCATCTCTGAAACAGCCAGTGTCCAAGTTACCAAGTATATGGAAGTGGAGCTCTTCCGCTATGTCATGCATTTGACCAGCGTGGTGAAAGGGCGTTTGCTTCCAGAACTCACTGCCATGGATGCCTTGAAATCAACACTTCCTGCTGGAACAGTGTCAGGAGCACCAAAGATTAGGGCCATGAGACGCATCTATGAACTGGAAACGGAAAAACGTGGCGTATACGCAGGAGCAATCGGCTACTTGTCTGCGACGGGTGATATGGACTTCGCTATTGCTATCCGAACGATGATTCTCAAAAATCAAACAGCTTATGTGCAGGCTGGGGCGGGGATTGTCTATGACTCTATCGCCCAAAACGAATACCAAGAAACTATTAATAAGGCTAAATCTATGACTAGAATTGGAGAACTAAGACCATGATTTTATTGATTGATAACTATGATTCTTTTACCTATAACTTGGCGCAATACATTGGGAATTTTGCAGAAGTACAGGTTTTACGAAATGATGATTCCAAGCTGTATGAAGAAGCTGAAAAAGCAGATGGTCTGGTCTTTTCTCCTGGTCCTGGTTGGCCAGTTGATGCTGGAAAGATGGAAGATATGATTCGTGATTTTGCCGGTAAGAAGCCGATTCTAGGGATTTGTTTGGGTCACCAAGCCATCGCAGAAGTCTTTGGTGGGAAGCTAGGTTTGGCACCAAAAGTCATGCATGGGAAACAGAGCAATATCAGCTTTGAAGCACCATCTGTTTTGTATCAAGGCATTGAAGATGGCCGTGCGGTCATGCGTTACCACAGTATTTTGATTGAAGAAATGCCAGAAGAGTTTGAAGTGACAGCTCGTTCGACTGATGACCAAGCCATTATGGGAATTCAACACAAAAACCTTCCAATTTATGGCTTTCAGTACCATCCAGAAAGTATCGGAACGCCTGACGGCTTGTCTTCTATTCGGAATTTTATCGAGAATGTTGTAAAGTGAGGAAACTAGGATGAAAGAGATTATTGAAAAATTAGCAAAATTTGAAAATTTATCAGGTGTTGAAATGACGGACGTCATTGAGCGTATCGTAACTGGACGTGTAACAGAGGCACAGATTGCTTCTCTCCTTTTAGCTCTTAAGATGAAGGGGGAAACACCAGAAGAACGCACAGCCATTGCACAAGTCATGAGAGGACATGCTCAACATATTCCAACTGAAATCCATGACGCCATGGACAACTGTGGTACAGGTGGGGATAAGTCTTTCAGCTTTAACATCTCTACAACTGCAGCCTTTGTCTTGGCTGGTGGCGGTGTTCACATGGCCAAGCACGGTAACCGCTCGATTTCTTCTAAATCTGGTTCTGCAGACGTTCTCGAAGCCTTGGGCATCAACCTAGACCTCAAACCAGCTGAACTTGGTAAGGTCTTTGATAAAACTGGAATCGTCTTTCTCTTTGCTAAAAATATGCACCCAGCTATGAAATACATCATGCCAGCTCGTTTGGAACTAGGAATTCCAACGATCATGAACTTGACTGGTCCACTGATTCACCCAATGGCCTTGGAAACACAGTTGCTTGGTATTAGTCGTCCAGAACTCCTAGAAAGTACAGCTCAGGTTTTGAAAAATATGGGTCGCAAACGTGCCATCGTGGTTGCTGGACCAGAAGGTCTTGATGAAGCTGGCTTGAACGGAACAACCAAGATTGCTCTTCTTGAAAATGGCGAAATCACCTTGTCAAGCTTTACTCCAGAGGATTTGGGGATGGAACGCTACGCTATCGAAGATATTCGTGGAGGGAATGCTCAGGAAAATGCAGAAATTTTGCTCAGCGTTCTGAAAAACGAACCAAGTCCATTTTTGGAAACTACAGTTTTAAATGCTGGTCTTGGTTTCTATGCTAATGGTAAGGTAGCTAGCATCAAGGAGGGAGTTGCCTTGGCTCGTCAAGTGATTGCTAGTGGCAAGGCCCTTGAAAAACTCAGACTGTTACAGGAGTACCAAAAATGAGTCAAGAATTTTTAGCACGAATCTTGGAGCAGAAGGCGCGTGAGGTCAAGCAGATGGAGCTGGAGGAAATCCAGCCCCTGCGCCAGACCTATCGCCTGGATGAATTTTTGAAGAATCACCAGGCCCGTTTGCAAGTAATCGCTGAGGTCAAGAAAGCTAGCCCTAGTCTGGGAGATATCAATCTTGATGTGGATATTGTGCAACAGGCCCAGACTTATGAAGCGAATGGCGCAGTGATGATTTCAGTTTTGACAGATGAGGTTTTCTTTAAAGGGCATTTGGACTATCTACGAGAAATTTCCAGTCAGGTAGAGATTCCAACGCTCAACAAGGACTTTATCATCGATGAAAAGCAAATTATTCGAGCTCGTAATGCAGGTGCGACAGTTATCTTGCTCATTGTGGCAGCCTTGTCAGAAGAACGTCTCAAGGAACTGTATGACTATGCAACAGATCTTGGTCTGGAAGTCTTGGTGGAGACTCATAATCTAGCTGAACTGGAAGTGGCCCACAGACTTGGTGCGGAGATTATTGGGGTCAATAACCGCAACTTGACCACCTTTGAAGTCGATTTGCAGACCAGTGTAGACTTGGCCCAGCACTTTAAGGAAGGTCGCTATTACATTTCTGAATCTGCCATTTTCACAGGGCAGGATGCGGAACGAGTAGCACCATACTTTAACGGAATTTTAGTTGGAACAGCTCTTATGCAGGCAGAAGATGTAGCCCAGAGAATCAAGGAGTTGCAAATTGACAAAAGTTAAGATTTGTGGACTATCTACCAAAGAAGCGGTGGAAACAGCCGTTTCAGCAGGAGCTGACTACATCGGTTTTGTCTTTGCACCTAGTAAAAGACAGGTGAGCTTGGATCAGGCTGCTGAGCTGGCAAAGCCCATTCCTACTAATGTTAAGAAGGTTGGCGTATTTGTTTCACCAAGTCGGGCAGAATTGCTAGAAGCGATTGAAAAAGTTGGCTTGGACTTGGTTCAAGTTCACGGTCAGGTGGCAGATGATTTATTTGAGAATTTGCCTTGTGCCAGCATTCAGGCTGTACAGGTGGATGGAGAGGGGCATGCGCCCAATTCTCAGGCGGATTATCTCCTCTTTGATGCCCCTGTGGCAGGGAGTGGCCAGACCTTTGATTGGGGTCAACTGGATACGGCAGAACTAGCTCAGCCATTTTTCATCGCAGGTGGGCTTAATGAAGACAATGTAGCAAAAGCAATTCAACACTTTACTCCCTATGCAGTAGATGTATCGAGCGGAGTGGAGACAGATGGACAAAAAGATCAGGAAAAGATTAGAAGATTTATAGAGAGGGCAAAGAATGGCATATCAAGAACCAAATAAAGATGGATTTTACGGAAAATTCGGCGGACGTTTCGTCCCAGAAACATTGATGACAGCAGTTTTGGAGTTGGAGAAAGCCTACCGTGAAAGTCAGGCAGACCCAAGTTTCCAAGAGGAATTAAACCAACTTTTGCGCCAGTATGTGGGACGTGAAACTCCTCTTTACTACGCAAAAAACTTGACCCAGCATATCGGCGGAGCCAAGATTTATCTCAAACGGGAAGACCTCAACCATACAGGGGCCCACAAGATTAACAATGCCTTGGGACAAGTCTTACTTGCCAAACGCATGGGCAAAAAGAAAATTATCGCTGAAACGGGTGCTGGTCAGCACGGTGTAGCAACTGCAACAGCTGCAGCCCTCTTTAACATGGAATGTACCATCTACATGGGTGAGGAAGATGTTAAACGCCAAGCCCTTAATGTCTTCCGTATGGAGCTTTTGGGAGCCAAGGTCGAGGCTGTGACAGATGGTTCGCGCGTACTCAAGGACGCGGTTAATGCAGCCCTTCGTTCATGGGTGGCTAATATCGACGACACTCACTATATCCTTGGTTCTGCCTTGGGACCTCATCCTTTCCCAGAAATTGTTCGTGACTTCCAAAGTGTCATCGGTCGAGAAGCCAAACAACAGTACCGTGACTTGACAGGTCAAGACCTACCAGATGCTCTAGTAGCCTGTGTTGGTGGTGGTTCTAATGCCATTGGGCTTTTCCATCCATTTGTAGAAGATGAGTCAGTAGCTATGTATGGAGCTGAAGCAGCAGGACTTGGTGTGGATACAGAGCATCACGCGGCTACTTTAACTAAGGGACGTCCAGGTGTCCTCCACGGTTCTCTCATGGATGTGCTTCAAGATGCCCATGGTCAAATTCTTGAAGCCTTCTCTATCTCAGCAGGTTTGGACTACCCTGGTATCGGTCCAGAACATTCTCACTACCACGATATCAAACGTGCCAGCTATGTTCCTGTGACAGATGAGGAAGCCTTGGAAGGATTCCAACTCTTGTCTCGTGTGGAAGGAATTATCCCAGCCTTGGAATCTAGCCATGCCATTGCCTTTGCGGTGAAATTGGCTAAAGAACTCGGACCAGACAAGTCTATGATTGTCTGCCTATCAGGTCGTGGGGACAAGGATGTGGTCCAAGTCAAAGACCGCTTGGAAGCAGATGCAGCAAAGAAGGGAGAAGCTCATGCCTAAGACACTAACAGAAAAATTAAACGCTATAAAAGCAGCTGGAAAAGGAATTTTTGTTCCTTATATCATGTCTGGAGACCATGAAAAAGGTTTGGATGGTCTCGCTGAAACAATCCACTTTTTAGAAGATTTAGGCGTTTCAGCCATTGAAGTGGGTATTCCCTTTTCAGACCCTGTTGCAGATGGACCTGTTATCGAAGAAGCAGGCTTGCGCAGTCTAGCTCATGGAACTTCTACCCAGGCTTTGGTTGAAACCTTGAAAACCATTCAAACAGAAGTTCCGCTTGTCATCATGACCTACTTCAACCCCCTATTTCAGTACGGAGTTGAGAAATTTGTCAAAGATTTGGCAGATACAGCAGTTAAGGGATTGATTATCCCAGACCTGCCTCATGAGCATGCCAACTTTGTAGAACCATTTTTGGCAGACACAGACATTGCTTTGATTCCCCTAGTTAGCTTGACAACAGGAATTGAGCGCCAGAAAGAGTTGATCAAGGGAGCAGAAGGTTTTGTCTATGCTGTTGCCATCAATGGGGTGACAGGGAAGTCAGGAAATTACCGTGCAGACTTGGACAAGCACTTGGCGCAATTGCATCAAGTAGCTGATATCCCAGTCTTGACAGGTTTTGGCGTATCTAGTCAAGCCGATGTAGAACGCTTCAATGCGGTGTCAGATGGCGTTATCGTCGGTTCGAAAATTGTAAAAGCTCTCCACCAAGGAGAGCCGATTGAGGACTTTATCAAACAAGCAGTAGCTTACCAAAAATAATCACACAAGCAGCAAGTAAGAGGAAAGGCACAAAAGGAAGTCTTTCCTTTTTCTTTTGTAGGAGAAAGGCCAGGATGCCCGTCGCAGAAGCAAACTGAATCAAGATCAGTAACTCCGTTACGCTAAATACGAGAGCACAAGAAGCTAAAAAGAGGAAATCCCCTGCACCCATGCGGATATCTATAAAATGAGCCATGATTCCAAGGGTAAGAAAGAAGACCATAACCAGATTCCAACCAGAGCAGGCCGTGAGGATTAGGTGGAAAGTCAGCCAGACCAGTAAGGGATATTCTTGATGGCGAAAGTCGTAGATGCCCAAGGTCAGGCCAGCGGTTATGAGGACTACTTGTCCCAAAGAAAGCACTCCCCAAGACCAAGCCAGAAAGAGAAGTCCTAAACTGAGTTCAAAGAGGGCATACCAAACAGGATAGCGAGCCTTGCAGTAGCGACAGCGAAAGTGGTTGAAGACCTGCGATAGGATTGGAATCAAATCCAACGGCCGCAAGCGAGTCTGACAGGAATCACAATGACTAGCTGGATGGATAATGGATTGCTCAGGAAAACGGTCAATGACCAAACCAAGAAAAGAAGCGAGAATGCTCCCGACAAGAAAAAAATAAATATCAATCATACTTATCTATTCGTAAAAAATAGGAGAAGTAGTATAATGGAGAAACATAGACAAGATAGTGAGGTCAAGATGATAATTCGTTTTGAAGAAAATGTGAGCACAGAAAACGCTCAATTCGTATGCCAATGGTCCAACTCCCTTGGAAAAGCTTTTCAAGAACAATGGATGGGGCCAAAGATTCCTTTTCCCTTAACAATTCAAATCTTGCAAGATTTGGAAGGAATTTTTTCAATTTTTGATGGACAAGAGTTTGTGGGACTTATCCAGAAAATTAGGCTAGAAGAGAGAAATCTTCATATCGGGAGATTTTTTATCAACCCCCAGAAACAGGGGCAGGGACTAGGTAGCCAAGCTTTAAGGAAATTTGTTAGTTTGGCCTTTGAAAATGAAGATATAGATACTATTTCTCTAAATGTCTTCGAGGCAAATCAAGCAGCTTACAATCTTTACCAAAAAGAAGGATTTGAAATCGTTCAAATGGTTGAAGAACCCGAACGGAAATTCATTATGAAAAAGAGTAGATAAAAAGTTTCCAACTATATGAATTGGAAACTTTTACTACTTTTAGCAACTAATTATCTTGCGCTAAAAACTCTGAAATCAAAACTTCTTGACTAATTGTTTCAGCTAAAGCTTGTTTAAAAGCTAATTTTCCTAAAGAATAGGATTTGTGGTCTATGGTTGGGAGTTTCAACAGTTGTCCAACTAATAAATGTTCCTGCCCAATCATATAGGGATATATTTTCCCACTTTCTTCATATCCTTTTATAAGCCCCGCAGCAACTTCATCGCTTGTAGCTAAAATACCGTCAATACGAGCATCGTTTATCAATTGATAAGATAGGTTCAGGCCATCCTTAAAATCATGAATATTTCCAAATACCGCATGTGGAGTCGATTGTTGTCCATAAACATGTTGATAAGCTAATAGTGATGATTGATATGTGGCAGATGATTCATTGTTTCTGGAAAATAACAATACTAACTGTTCCAGCCCTCGTGCTTTCATGGCAGAAAAAGCATCTACAAATGAAGAGTAGCGGTCAAGGTAAGCAGAAGACAAGAGATTAGATTCCTGCAATCTTTCACAAACGACTATTCGTCCATATTTTGCATAAGTTTCAATAATCTCAAGGCTAATTGCTCTTGAAGTGAAGATTAGAGCATCAATAGCTTCCATTTTGAGTTGCTTCAGATAGGAAAGTTCTAATTCTTGATTGTAATCTGAAGGCATCATGACAAGTTGATAGTCGCTAGCTTTAGCAGCATCTAGGAGGCCATTTATTAATTGTGTAAAATAAGGGTGGCGTGTATGTGGGATGACGACACCTATTTTTTGTGTTTTTCCTCGACTTAAATCCCGAGCCAGCTGATTAGGCATATAATCCAATTCAGCGATAAGATCCATAACTTTTTGTCGTGTTTCATCAGAAACATATGGATGGTGATTGATAACACGAGAAACTGTTGATTTAGCCACGCCTGCTTTTTTAGCTACATCACTAATACTTGTCATTATTGGGCTCCTACTTTAAAAATTCATGAATCCCATATCCTACTCCATCTTCGTCATTAGATTTCGTTATTTTATAAGCTATCTCTTTGATGTCATCAAAGGCATTATCCATCACAATAGGGTAACCAACCATTTCAAGCATAGGCAAATCATTATGTCCGTCACCAAATGCAGCCGTTTCTTCCTTAGCTAACTGCTCTTTTCGAAGGACATGAGCAATTCCCTTAGATTTTTTAGCTGAGAGATGTGTAATTTCAAGATAGGCTCTACCTGAACGTTGAATCGTAATTTGGGGTAAGTATAAACTTTGAAGATACTTCTCTAATTCTCGAATCATTTCCTCATCAAAAGAAATCATCATAATTTTAAAAGTATTTGCTCGGCCTTCTAAAAACTGCTCTTCAGTCTCAATAAGTGTTGGATTTTGATGAGTTAAACTCTGTTCGTATAGGATTCCTACATCTATTTTATCACAATACCAGTTATTCATATCGTAATAAGATAAACTAACTTTTGGAAAATGCTGTCGTATTCCTCTCAACAACTGTTTTACTGTTTTGTTTTTAATAGTTTGTACATGAATAGGTTGAACTTGATGATGATTTCCTATTGTATAAATTAATCCTCCGTTAAAAGCTACTTGAACTCCTTTCAGTTGAAGAGCATCGATGGCATCCTTCATTTCCATTGGTGCTCTAGCAGATACTAAAGTTATAGGAATTCCTGCTTCACGGATTAAGGCTGCGTTACTGTCACTGATCTGTCCTTTACTATTTAATAATGTACCATCCATGTCACAAAAAATACGTTTGATGTTCATAATATTTACCTCTCTTTCTTTTGAAAACAGTATAAACCATGGAACGCGTTCCATGTCAAGCTTAATTTCAAAGTTTTTTGAGAAAATAAATCCTAGATGACCAATTTGCTCTGTAGGTTGCTTGCTCATGTAATGGGCCACAAAACTATAAAACAGGTAACAGAAACATATGGTCATCTTTTGAAGGAGAAGAAAAAGAAGATCAGATTATACGAAACCTTTTAAGTGAGTATCCATTGGTTGACCAAAAGTAGAACAGAAAACAAAAAAGCCTTGCAACCAAGGCTTTTCCTGTTGTATTAGATGCCCCCTACAGTCGATTTAGAGTTAAAATAAGTAAAAATGAGTAACAAAAATATTGATAAATCAAGGTTTTGCCACTCTCTAAATTGCCTGTAAAAATAAAAGGTAGAACAAAAGTAGAACATTTTCTATCTTATTTCTTTAAGGATAAGTATCAAGGCATCTAAGACTCGGGAGCGTTGTTCAGTTGGAAGAGTTTTTAATTCATCAACAAGTAGAGAAATTTTTGAATCTTCTTCTTTTAATTGTATATCAAAAAATGTATCCAAATCTACTTTTAATGCTTCCATTACTTTCTCTAGCGTTTGAATCTTTAAGTTAGTTGAAAGATTTTCTAATTTGTAGATATAATTAGTACCCAAATCAGCCATCTCTTCTAGTTGTTCTTGAGTATATCCTCTTTCTAAACGTAATAGACGGATTCTTTTAGAGATGTAATCTTGAAGATTGCTTTTGTTATTTGTCATGTAGTACCTCGCTATTTACATGATACAGTCAAAGTGGTACAAATTTTAGACTTTTTAAAGTTATTTTTAAAATAATCAACCTTTAAGGGTTGATTGTAAATATATTTTGTGCTATACTAAGATTATAAAAACAAAACGAGAGATACCTATGAAAAAATCAACAATCGTAATGACAGCAGCAATTGCAGCAGCATCCCTATCCCACACAGTAGGCGCAGAAGAAGTCGCTCCAAAACCAGTGAATGTGGAAGCGCCAAAGGCGGAGGTTGTGGAAACAACTGCTCCTGCGGTGGCGACAAAAGAAGAGGTTGCTACAAAAGAAGCAGAAGCTAAGAAGGCAGATCAAGATGTAGTAGAAGCAAAACAGGCGGTCAAAGATGCCAAGCGTGCTACAAATGAAGCAGATTCTCTTGTCAATGAGAAAACAGACGCTGTGAAAAAGGCGGAAGACTTTGCGAAGAAGGCAAGCCCAGCCGTTATTGCAGAAGCAGAAAAAGAAGTTGTGAAAGCTGAGTCTGCTATTCCTGCAAAAGAAGAAGCTGTTAAAAATGCAGAAGCAAAAGCTACAGAAGCAAATCAAGCGGTATCTGCACAAGAAGTAGTTGTAGCAGATAAAGAAGCTACACAAGCAACAAAAGAAAAAGCACTTACAAGTGCCACAGAAGCGGTTCAAATCGCCACAGACGCAGTTAATGGCAAAGGCTTGGAAAATGCCAAGGAAGCACAAAAAGAAGCCGTAGAAGCGGAAAAAACAAGCAAACAAGCGCAAACAGATGCAGAATCTGCCTTAAAAAATGCAGAAAAAGCAAATCAAGCTACAAAAGCGCAAATTGAAGGTACAAAGGCAGATATTGCTACAAAAACCCAAGCGGTATCCGATGCTAAAGAACATCAAGCACAAGCAGAACAAGCTCTTAAAGCGGTTACTGCTGAAGTAGAAGCTCTTATTGAGTCTTCAAAACCACTTGCAAAAGGGTCTATTCAATTCAAAGAAGCCTTTGTTTCAAAAATCAAAGAAAAAATCCAGTTGAATAAGGACTACTGGGCAATTCCAGATAATAAACTTACTCAAGCGGATATTGATAAATTTGAAGCTCGTAATAAAGAGTTGAAAAAAGAGATCACTGACATGGTTGGTTCAAGCATTGAGTCTAAAAACCTTGTCTTGAGCGAAGCGGACAAAGCAGATAAGACACAGTATGATGTTAATAATCTTCCAAAAGAAATCCGTGATGATTTGACAATGTTCGCTGCCGACTTGATTTCAAACTTGCGTGAGCAGTTGGGTCTTACAGACGTTGTTGTGACAAAAGATTCCTTTGAGTTCGCAGAGAAAGTCGCAAAAGAGTACATCAAAGGTGGTTGGTCTAGCGATATGCATGAGTTATATCGTTCTCGTGGTGGTCATGGTCACTACGCCAAGGGTATCCATGCGGTTGCAGACGCTTATGGTTTGAACGGTTTCCATCCTACTGAAGCGCAGATGAACAAAGGTATCCAAGACTATGAAAACTCTGTTTCGCATACTGTTTCTGGTTCTGTGAATTTAACTAAGTCTGAAATGCGTAAAGATTTGTTTGATTCCTTAGTTGGTTTGGTTAGTAATGAACGAGATTATGCTCACTTAGTCGGTATGCTTAATTTTGATAAACCAACAGAAAAGAATTACTTCGGTGGTTTCGCTCAAAGTGTTAGTAATGATCTTTACATTAATCATTATATCACAGGTATAACTGAAAGTCCAGTAAAAAACTCAAAATTCAACACAACTGAAATCACTAATCCTTACACAGTAGCTCGCAAAGGTGCTTCAACTAATACTGAGCTAGAAGCTAAAAAAGCAGAAAAAGCTCAAGCTGAAACTGCTTTGACACAAGCAAACCAAGATGTCCAGTCTGCTGAGACTACTCTCAATTCTGCAAAAAATCTCTTGAAATCCCAAGAAGCTCAACTTAAAGATACAGTAGCCTTGAAACAAGCTCTTCAATCTGCTACAACCACTCATAATCAAGCCGTTGTTGCTCTTTCAAATGCCAATGCCTTGGTTGCTACCTTGTCTGCTACAAAGGCAGATAAAGAAGCGAAGTTGGCAGAGTTGAAAGCAACTGCAAAACAAGCAGAGAAAGAGTTTAACCAAGCCAAAGAAGAAACAAAAGCAGAGAAAGCAACTCTTTCTTCTCTTCAAGAGAAAGCAGAAGAAGCTACTCAAGCGGTATCAGTTGCAAAAGAAGCATTTAACCAAGCAAAAGCACAAGTTACTTCTTCAAAAGAGTTGGTTCAAGATTTGAAAGCTGCTGCAAAAGAGCTTGAAACTCGCAAGGCAGAGTTGAAAGATGCAGAAGAAGCGCTTAGAGAAGCCAAAGCAAACCAAGCAACTGCGCAAGAAGCACTTGAAGCAAAAGAAAAAGTAGCCAAAGAAGCGAATAAGGCTTATGCGACAGCAAAAGCAAGTTATGAAGCAGAACAAGCTCGTCTTCAAGCAGAAGAATTGAAGAAACATCCTGTAACAGAAAAGGGTATCCCTGAAGTTCGTCCAGCTCTTCCAGAGTTTGTACTTCCAACAACTCCATCTGTTCCAAGCACTCCTAACGCACCTGTTGCTCCTGTAGTTCCAGTTGTTCCAACAACTCCACGTGTTGAAGTTCCTGTTGTGAATAACAATGGTGGGGTATCTGGCCAAGATAAAGCCAAAGTAGATGTAGTTGCCAAACAAAAAACGGAAACTAAGACTACAAAAGATTCTCAAGCTGGTAACTGGATTGAGTCAGCTGGTCGCTGGTGGTATCAGCATGAAGACGGTTCCTACACTAGCAACGGTTGGGAACAAATCAAGGGTACATGGTATTACTTTGACAATACAGGCTGGATGCAAACTGGCTGGGTCAAAACTGGAGGCTCATGGTATTACTTGAATGAAACAGGTTCACTGGCTACAGGCTGGGTCAAAGACAATGGCACATGGTACTATCTTAAAGATAGCGGTAAAATGGCTACTGGTTGGGTAAAAGATAATGACACATGGTATTATCTTGATAACGCTGGAGCTATGAAAACAGGCTGGTTTACAGTTTCTGGTAAATGGTACTATGCCTATAGTTCAGGAGCTTTAGCGGTGAATACTACTACACCAGATGGCTATACGGTTAATGGTAACGGTGAGTGGGTATAAAGATAAAATTGTAATAATAAAAAAGAGAGCGGTTTGCTCTCTTTTTAAATTGGTATTTAGAGTTGTTTTGAAAAATAATCTAATTCTGATTATCTTCATGATTATCTTCATGATTATCTTCATGATTATCTTCATGATTATCTTCATGATTATCTTCATGATTATCTTCATCATTATAAGAGGAATTAGAGTAGTTAATTGAGGTTAGGGTATAATATCTTAATCGGCTAAACAACTCAAAAAAAGATGGGTAACTTACATTAGTTTGTAGTTTTTCGTTAATTGATTGTATTACGTGTTCGGTAAAAAGTGTATTATTATATTTATTTCTTCCCACTCGGTTAAGTTGCTGGTTATTTAAACTATTATGGATAATATCCTTAGTATTAAATACTATTTTGATTATAGTATAAAAAGTATTTATTGATTCATAATCTAAGATATCTAAAAAATTTTCGATATTGTATAAATGAAGTTTTTTATTTTTTATCAGTAATTGTTGATAAATAGATTCAATGTTATTATAGTTCTCAATAAACTTATCTAGAGAATATAAAATTGATGAAAGATAGAATTCTGAGGTTTCTAAGGAATCTATTCTATGGTTCATTAAATCAGATAATGTTAATTCTCTAATTTTTAATTCCGGGGCAGCAATTTCAACAAAACTATAATAAAGTAAGTATATTGTTTTTTCATCAAACTCTGAGAAAAAATTAATTATTTTATTGATAATTTGTTTTTTAGAAGTTGATTGACTAAGGGTATCTTTTTGATGTTCTAATGTATCAAGAATATAAAAATCTATAAATAGTTGAACGGTTGCAGGAATATCGATTAAATGTTTACTATATTTTTCATCTATTTGTTTATTTGGGTTAGTACATTTTGAGGAAACCCAGGTGTCCAATGTTCTATCACTAAGAGGAGCATCATCTTTAAAATACTTAAATAAAAAAGTACGTTTTTGGGTAACCCCTTTACTGGTTTTATTAGTCTTATCTTTTTCCCACTGTGTTTTAATTATAGTGCAAAAAATCCCATAATTTTTTCTGAAATCTTCAAATAATGCTTTTGTTCTATTATCGTTGATATTATGTATATCAAAGGAGTCGATAGTTTTTATTTTTTGTTTATAAAAATCAATGGTAGACTTGGAAGCTTGTCTTTGTTTTAAAAATCTTTCAATCAAGTTGCAATTGCTTTCCATGTATATATTATTCCTTTCCACAATGGGGCTACTTCATTATACCATATTTTTTAACATTTTGGGGCGTTAATCGCTCATTTTTTGTATAAATTTGCTGATTAATGGCCACTGTTTTTTTTTATATACTTAGAATGTAAGTAAGAAACTTACAAATATAATTTTAGTCCCAAATGATGGCCATCAAAAGGACGGAATGAAACAAGTATGATGATATAACGATAACGGTTATGTCTTGCGTAAAATTGTTTCGCCGTATTTTTGGTGTGCTTTTTCACTTTTTAATCTGGCGTTCAAGAATTGCTCATATATGTTTCTTTCCGTCCTAGGACAGAAAGGACATTCCATGTCAAAAGTTGAAAAGCGAAGAAATCGAGAAATTGATTCATCTGCTTCTGCTGGAAAATGGTCAGAAGTCAGTCGTTTGTTGGATCAACCTTTTCAAAATTTAGAGCGAAAAGGTAGGAAGTATGGTCTTAGTAGTCTTAACTCTTTAACTGTAACAGAAGGAAAGACAACAGAGCTGATTGATTTTATAGATGATGATACTTACAATCCTGAAAAGGATTTGCTAAGAAGAGAAAGGAGTGAATATCTTGATAAGGCTCTTCAAAAACTTTCAGAAGACGATTTACATATTTTCTTAGAAGTGGCTTTGAAGGGGACATCAGCTTTACAATTAACGAAAGAGACTTCATATAAGAGTCACAAGACTGTACAACGTCACTATGAGAAAGCAGTACTTTTCTTACAGAAAGAGCTCAAAGATTATTTCTAAAAAAATAAAAAAAATTTTAGCAGGAAGTACCAATTTCCTGCTTTTTTTCTCCTTATAGATAAGGGAGGAATTTATATGAAATAAAAACCAAATATTTTCGCTGATATGTGATTCTCTACATATATTAGTAGAAATGTTGATGGATAGAGATAGAAACGAGAACAATCATGAATTGTTTAACATTACAGACAGCAGGTTTGCTACTTGGTGTCTCAGATAGTAAAGATTTTGAGACAGGAGTTGTAGTTGGTGCGACTTTCCAAGTTGGTAGTCGTACAGCTAATGGAAGATTTACAACACATTCAATTAAAGTTATGAATGTAAATGCTAGCGACTTTATAAAGTATTTAGATAGTGTAGTTACATTAACACTTTCAAATACTACAATTAGCGCGTACATGTCAGGTAATAGTGCTTCTCTGTCAATTAAAGCTGACTCTGTAAAAGTTTCTACTGCTAGCTGAGGTACTTAATATGTTTAAAAATAAGTATAGAGTAGCAGTTGATTATTTCAAAAAACGTACAGAGTTAGAGAAGGTTTTACTAATTCTTGTGACATTAGCTTTGTTTGTTGCATTTATTTATGCTTTACCAACTCTTCTAGATATCTCATTTAAAGTATTTATTTTGATACTTGTAATAATATCTGCTTGGAGGTATTATAATAAACTTGAGGAAGTGTATTATGATAATAGCAAACTCTCTCTGTGTTTCAAACAAATTGTAAGTAGACTGGCTTCAGACTCTAAAAATCGTTATCTTCTTCACAGCTGGAAAGTGGTTCGAGCGAACAAGAAAGAAACCGCAAAAGTTATTGAAGTAGTGTGTGTGACAGATTCAAATATAAAAGATTTCAACGCTAATGAAGTTGAAGTTCAAATAAGTATTTATTTATCAGAGTTTCTCGAAACTCATGGTATGACTTCGACAAACGCTGAAAGTTTTTCGTGTCAATCAGTAGCAGTAGATGAGTATAATAATGTGAACTATCTATTTATACGTTTTTTGCTTGCTGTTAATGAGAATGAAGCTAGTTCTTTCAAGAAAGAACTAGATGTATATAAAGCTCAGGGAGAGACGATTGAGCAGGTAGAAGATAGTGACTTCAGTAATTAATGCTGCACTAGATGCTGGGTTATTGAGGCGAGGAATTTATTTTCATCGCTCAATAGATCTAAAAAAACCACATTTAGCAATTTTTGGTTCAAGTGGAAGTGGTAAGACATATGCAAGTCAGTTACTACTTGCAAAAGCAGTTTTGAACTCTGCAAAATTAGTTGTAGCAGATTTTAAAGGGGATTTGGAATTTTCATTTCTTGACAATCAGGAACATTTTTATAGATTTGAAAGAGTAGGATTGTTCTTTGATTTTGTGTCTGATACTTTGCTGAAGAACAGACAGAATGGACAGGACAAAAGTAGAAGTTTAATCATATGTTTTATTGATGAGATGAGTGCGTATTTTACGATGCTAGAAAAGAAGGAACGTGATATTAGGATTAGACAACTTTCAAGAATTTTGATGCTTGGTAGGTCTTTTAATATCCATGTCTGGATTAGTCAGCAAAGACCAGATGCTGAATACTTTGGTAAGTCGAGAGAAAATATACATAATATTCTGCTTCTTGGTTCGTTCAGTAAAGAAGTATTAAATATGTTACTAAGCGATGAGAAAGATGTAGTCAATCGTAAACAGTCCAGAGGGCAAGGCTATCTAATTAGCTCTGGAGAAGCAACCAAAGAGATTATAGTTCCTAGTTATAATGTTGCTAAGGTGCAGAATAAAATTCTTGAGGGTATGTATGAGAGTGAAAGTAGTGAGGCAGTTGACTCTGAGTAGCCTTTGGCGAAGCAGAATGTCTTACTGCCTCGCTCGGCTTTGCCGAGCAGTAGGGGGATATGTAATGACCCCCGTTCCGTAATAAAGATAAGTGAGGATTTATAAGATGAGTATATTTAACATTGTAGACGTTTTAAAAGAACAGGACTCAGCTAGTAATACGGGAGAGAGAAATCCTGTTGTGATTGCTTCTATTGATGAAGTAACATTTGTGATAAAACCAACAGAAGACACAATTGGTGATTATCCCTCACACTGGTACCAGATTGCAACTGAATTAGTGGGTACAGTAATTGATAAGTTGTCATTAGACAGTTTATTTGGAGAGGTAATAAATGTATCTACACCACCTGCAGGCTATACAAATGCAGTTAGTTTTAAAAACTTACCACACTATTTTTCAATTGCATTTCATGAGACAAATTTTGTGATGGGGATAGTTATAAAATTTTCTGCCTCAGCATTAGCATACTATCGCGATATTTTCAAAGAATACTTTGGAGAAAGTATTGATGTGCATGGGATGTCTAAACTACTTGATGAACCTTACTGGGAATTAAGAATAAGTAGGATTGATCTGGCGATTGACTACTTCAATTTTGATATGAGTGTTGATGAGTTATATAGGGGGATTAAAGGCAGTAGCATTATTTTAAAAAATCATAGAGGAATAAAAAACACTTCTAAGATTGTTGCTACTGAAGTAGATAATGTAGTTAACACTATCTACTTTGGTTCAAAAAAGAAGAATAGTAATGCATTATTGAGGGTTTATAACAAAAAACAAGAGCAACTTGATAAGCATGGAAGGTTTTTACATTTACTGACTCTTTGTAATTCGTGGGTTAGGTTTGAGGCAAGTTATAGAGGAAATTTTTCTAATCAGATTTTGAAGCAACTATTGACTGTGAATAATGAAGAGGAGTTAGGAGAATTAGTTGCAAATAAAATGATTGACAAGTATTCATTTTATGATGCTGAGACAAATGAACCGATTGAGTTTACTAAGTATCTTGAGCATACACAATCGTTATACGCAGGGTTGAAGTCGCTATCTAGTAGGAATAATGATTTAATGTCTACAATTTCTCATATAATGAAAGGAAGTGGTTTTTTCCCACTGATAAAAAAAGTTGAGAGTATTTGGGGGATTGAAGCAAGAAATAAATTCATTATTCGATTGATACAGGAATATGAACGTCACTATAATCCTAATCAGGATGTAGATCTGTGGTTAAAAAAATTTGCTACAGAACTGTCAAAAATACCATTTGATAGTTTTCTAGAGGATTCTTTGTCAGTGTATTATAAAAACACGAAGATGAAAAGAGGAAAAAGTAGTTTTGAGGTAGTGGAGAAATAAGATGGATAAACTGGTTGTCGATTTAAAAGGGGTAGTTATACAGCTTCCTAATTCTCATGTTATCGTTAATCGTGATGAATATGATGATTTGAAGAGAAATGCGGATAAAGGTAAATATATGACTTTGAAGCAATTGCTTACGTTGTTATCAGTATCACGTCCGTGGCTTCTTGATAATGTATTATATAACCCAAAAATCCGTAGAGAAATTGATGTTGAATTAAATCCAAAGGGTTTTGTTAAATATCCTGAGAACCAAGGTGGACGCTACTTCTTTTTGGCGAGTAAAACAAAGCAATGGTTTGAAGAAAACTTTAGAGAAATTATGGTATAATAGCTTTGGCAAAACCTTGGTTATCTAATGAAAGAGGTAACTAATGGCAACTTTTAGACAACGTACAAAAGGTGGAACATGGGATTATAGAATTGTAGATAGCGATAAAAAACTTGTTGCATCCAAAGGTGGATTTAGAACGAAGAAGGAAGCAGAGAAAGAAGCTCTAGCTATTGAATTAAAGTTAATGTCAGGTGCAAAAATTAATTCGCAGGCTAGTTTGTATGACTTGTGGGGGGAGTGGCTTGATATTGTTGTTAGACCACTTGGTAAAAGCGAGTCTACGATGCTTAGACATAAGAAGAGAGGAGACTTGATAAAGGAGCTTTTTCAGGATAGACCAGCAACTTCTATCCGATTTAGTCAATATCAACGGGCTTTGAACTCGTATGCTGAAAGAGTTACAAAAGATACTGTAGCGCGATTAAACTCAGAAATCCGGAAAGTCGTTCAGTTTGCTCAACGTGACCAATTAGATATAGTTGATTTTACTGATGGTGCGATTATTTCAGGGATGAAGAAAAGCAAGACAACTGACGAAAAATATATTGACAATATTGAAGACTATTATAAAATTTTAGTTCATTTAAAAAGTCAGCTCAATTACAGTAAGTCGGTGATTCCTTATCTTTTGTTTGTTTCTTTTAAAACAGGGATGCGTTTTGGAGAGATTTTAGGTTTAACTTGGGATTGCATTGATTTTGAAAATCAAGTAATTCACACTTATAGGCGCTACTATAATTATAAATGGAGACCACCTAAAACGGACACATCTGTTAGAGATGTACCCATAGATGAAGAAACATCTGATGTTTTGAAATTATTAAAGAAAGAACAAAAGATTGTCTATAGAAATCAAGGTATTAAGGAAAAAGAAAATTTCCTCTTCTATGATACTGTGTATGGAGTTCCTAGTAACAATGCTGTAAATCAAAGCTTACAATCGATACTAAAAAAACTAGAAATTTTTCCATATAATTTAACTGCTACGGGTATAAGGCATACTTATGCGAGCATGTTGCTTGCTAAAGGAATTGATATATGGGTTGTTGCTCATGTAATGGGGCACAAAAATATAAAACAGGTAACAGAAACATATGGTCATCTTTTGAAAGAGAAGAAAGAAAAAGAACATCAGATTATTCGAAACCTTTTAAGTGAGTATCCGTTGGTAGAACAAAAGTAGAACAGATACGAAAAAAAGCCTTTAGAATAAGGCTTTTAGGCACTAAATTATGCCCCCTACAGGGATCGAACCTGTGACCCACGGATTAAGAGTCCGCTGCTCTGCCAGCTGAGCTAAGGAGGCAAATAAAAAAGCTGTATTGGTGCCGAAACTTCACGGTTTGTATTGAACCCGCGCAATTAAGCAGGTGGGCAACTCGCTCTAACTGAAGCTGTTTCCGTGTGAGACGGCCTACATGCTGTTAGAAGACTTTTGTTTCCCTAATAATACAAAAAATAGTCGGTCAACACTTAAGTGTGAAGTCGTACACCACAGCGTTTCTATGTTTATATGATACCACTTTTTCAAAAAAAATCAAGAGGAAAGTGCAATTTTTTGAAAAGGATTTCAGATTTTTCGCAAACGGTCGATGGCTTCCTTTCTTTGAGCCAAAGCCCGTTCATATTTACCAGTATCTTCTGCTTGGAAATAGTGATGATTGCGAATTTTTTCTGGTAGATAGTCTTGCTTGACCCAATTTCCTGGATAGTTGTGTGGATAGAGATAGTCTTGGGCATTTCCCAGTTCCTTACTTCCGCTGTAGTGGCCATCACGCAGGTGTCGCGGAATAGGCAAGTGCCCTGATGTTTTGAGGTCAGCAAGTGCCTTATCCATAGCCACATAGGCTGAGTTGGATTTTGGAGAAAGAGCCAAATCAATCACGACATTGGCAATGAGAATGCGGGCTTCGGGAAAACCAATCTTCTGGGCAGCATTCAGAGCAGTCACGGTATGAATCTGGGCTTCAGGATTGGCCAAACCGATATCTTCATAGGCGATAACGGTCAAGCGACGCGCGAGACTAGGCAAATCACCTGCCTCAATCAAGCGGGCAGCATAATGGAGGCTGGCATCCACATCCGAGCCACGGATGGACTTTTGCAGGGCTGAGAGGACATCATAGTGTCCATCCCCGTCCTTGTCCATTGTAATATAACTTCGCTGCAGGCTATTTTCCATGATATCAAGAGTAATATGGCGGATGCCCTTATCATTCTCAGGGGTAGAAAGAACAGCCAAGTCCAGTGAGTTAAAGGCAGAACGCAGGTCTCCGTTTGTAGAGGTGGCAATGAAATCCAGCGCATCCTCATCTAGTTCCACTGGAAAATCAAAACCACGCTCAGGGTTGCTTAAAGCTATCTGAAGGGCCTCTTTGACGTCTTGGTTAGACAGAGATTCCAATTCGAAAATCTGAACACGGCTACGAATGGCTGGAGTGACAGAAAAGAAGGGATTTTCAGTCGTAGCCCCAATCATGATGACCAGACCACTTTCCAAGAGTGGAAGG
Source organism: bacterium (assembly GCA_905221185.1). Taxonomy (GTDB): domain Bacteria; phylum Bacillota; class Bacilli; order Lactobacillales; family Streptococcaceae; genus Streptococcus. The sequence continues at coordinate 70,236 of CAJNCE010000003.1, forward strand.
AGAAAGTCTTGCTTGGTTTTATCTAGTCTATGAATCTCGTCTAGTAATAGGACGAGGCCACCTGAAAATTTAGCCTCTTCCGCAATTTCTTGCAATCGCTTTTTACTATCAACTGTCGCATTGAAAGTCCGAAAGGCATACTTGGTCGTCCCTGCGATGGCAGAGGCAATACTGGTTTTGCCGATTCCCGGAGGGCCATAGAGAATCATGGAGGACAGGCGATTGGCTTCCACCATGCGACGGATAATTTTTCCTTGTCCGACCAGATGTTCCTGACCGATGACCTGGTCGATGGTTTTAGGGCGCATGCGAAGCGCGAGATTGTCTGGCATAGCAGTCCTTTCTAACGTGGATTTTCTGATACATATGTGGTAAGATGGTAGTATCTATTTTAGCATATTTCCGAGCAATCGGGGCGATTAAAGAGTCGCATAGAAAGAGGACAAAATGGCAACATATGGATTTTTAGATGTTTTAGAGGAAGAGTTGGAGAAGAATTTTCCCTTTGACTTTGAGATTAGTTGGGACAAGCGCAACCACGCGGTTGAAGTGAGTTTTCTACTAGAGGCGCAAAACGCTGCAGGTGTGGAGATGGTGGACGAGGACGGAGAGGTTTCGTCAGATGATATCCTCTTTGAGGAAGCAGTCCTTTTTTACAATCCTGCCAAGTCAACCGTCAATGAAGAAGATTATCTGACTGTCATCCCTTATCTACCTAAAAAAGGTTTTTCTCGTGAGTTTTTAGCTTATTTTGCCCTTTTCCTCAAAGATACTGCCGAGGTTGGACTAGATGCCCTCATGGACTTTTTGGAAGACCCAGAAGCAGAAGAATTCGTCATGGAATGGAACCAAGAAGTATTTGAAGAAGGAAAAGTTGGCTTGGAAGAGGGAGAATTTTATCCTTATCCGAGATACTAGGGATTATTGGGAGAGTTTATGAAAAAAATTGTGACGTATTTGATTCAGACAGTGTCTGTTCTTGTGATGATGCTAGCTTTTGCTTGTGGAACCATCGCATTTGCAGAGTTGGGGTATTCCGCAGTTTTAGTCTTTACTTTTGGTTATGCCTTTGCTCTTCTAAGTATGTATGTAATCTTTATTCTTCATGAGCTTGGTCATGCATTTTGTGGTTATCTGACAGGCTATCGGCTGGTGGCTTTTGGATTAGGGAACTTTCTTTTAACCAAAAAGTCAGGAAGGCTTCATCTTAGTCGTACAGCAGTTATAAAAAATGTTGGTGCTCAGTATATTGGTTTAAAAGAGAATGAAAGTGATCAAAGAACCATCTTGATGCTTTCAGGAGGCTTGATAGTTCACCTTTGCTTGATATTATTGGCAACACTTTTTGGTTTTTTGACAACAAACTGGTATTTTGCAGGCACTTGGATTTGTCTAAATTTATCTCTTCTTCTATTCAATGCTCTGCCAGTTGGGATTACCGATGGGGCAAAAATTTGGGAATTACTACAACACCCTGAAAACACCAAATACGCCTACCTGATGTTGAGGCATTCTGCCCAGACCTTGCTGGCTCCTCAAGAATATGATTTGAAAGACTTTACCATGCCTGTTGATGAGGATGTGAGAGGAAGTTTTGCAGAAAGTGTTCGGACTCTTCAGGGATTGGTATTCATATTGGATGATAATATAGAGCTTGCAAAGCAACAGTTTCAGTCTGTGCTAGAGAAAACAGATAATCCAATGTCTAAAACCATTTCTCAATTATACCTTCTTCAAGTTGCTCTGATGGAAGGAGATAATAAGAAAGCGGAAGAATATGCAAGTATTCGAGGGGTCAAATCCTTTTTATCTATAAAAACAGCAGATATGCAGATTATTCAAGCTTGGTATCAATTTAAGGTAAAGAAAGATATAGTTCAAACTCACAAGGCTATGAAGATTGCTAGACATAAAATGAATAGCAGCCGTATGTTACGGGATGAGAAAAGCTATTATCAAAACTGGTTAGCTGAGCTGGAAAAGGAATTAACCGAAGGAGTCTGATATGGAAATAGAAATTTCTGATTTCACAGGCTGCAAGATTGCTTTGTTTTGTGGGGATAGGCTCTTGACTATCTTACGCGATGATAAGGCAAGCATTCCCTGGCCCAATATGTGGGAGTTGCCCGGTGGTGGACGCGAAGGTAATGAAAACCCTTTTGAGTGCGCGGCGCGTGAAGTTTATGAAGAACTAGGCATTCATTTGACTGAGGATTGTCTGATTTGGGCGAAGGTTTATCCAAGTATGCTCTATGAAGGTCGGCACTCTGTCTTTATGGTTGGTCAGATAAGTCAAGAACAGTTTGAGAGTATTGTCTTTGGTGATGAAGGACAGGGCTATCAGCTGATGAATGTTGAGGAATTTCTTAGTTCCAGTCAAGTTGTACCTCAGTTGCAAGAGAGACTAAAAGATTATTTAAAAGTAAGTGATTAGAAAGGATGGTTCAGTTACATTTCTAAACTGAACTCGCCCTAAACACTGTGCCAAAAAGATAAACTTCTCTTAGACACAAGAGTCTTCAGAGAATTTCCTATTTTGGCTGTGTGTTTTACGGGCTTGGTATCTTAATAATGGAAACATGGCAAGAGTTAAAAGTTACAGTTAAGCGTGAGGGAGAGGAGTTGGTTTCCAATCTCTTGATTGAGTTGGGAGCGCAAGGTGTTGCGATTGAAGACAGTATGGACTATGTGGGAAATGTCGACCGTTTTGGTGAGATTTTTCCAGAGGTTGAGCAGCAAGAAGAAATCGTGGTGATAGCCTACTACCCTGATACAATTGATATAGCAGAGGTTGAAGCAGATTTGCAGGCCCGTCTCGCGGAACTAACTGATTTTATGGATCTGGGTGAGGTCAAGATGGGGACGACTGCCTTGGCTGAGGAAGACTGGGCAGACAACTGGAAGAAATACTACGAACCAGCTCGTATTACCCATGACTTGACCATCGTGCCGTCTTGGACAGACTATGAGGCGACTGCGGGAGAAAAGATTATCAAGCTGGATCCTGGTATGGCCTTTGGAACTGGGACGCATCCAACTACTAAGATGAGTCTTTTTGCCTTGGAACAGGTTCTTCGTGGTGGCGAAACGGTGCTAGATGTGGGGACTGGTTCAGGTGTCCTTTCTATCGCCAGCTCGCTTCTTGGTGCCAAGGAAATTTTCGCCTATGACCTGGATGATGTAGCGGTTCGTGTGGCTCAGGAAAATATTGAGCTCAACCCTGGAATGGAAAACATTCACGTTGCTGCTGGAGATTTGCTCAAGGGTGTAGAGATTGAGGCAGATGTCATCGTGGCTAATATCTTAGCGGATATCCTCATTCATCTGACAGAGGATGCTTATCGCTTGGTCAAGGATGAAGGCTACCTGATTATGAGTGGCATTATCAAGGACAAGTGGGACATGGTGCGCGAGTCGGCTGAGTCAGCTGGATTTTTCCTTGAAACCCACATGATTCAAGGGGAATGGAATGCCTGTGTCTTTAAGAAAACCAAGGATATTTCCGGTGTGATTGGAGGCTAGCATGCAGCAGTATTTTGTAAAAGGCAGTGCTATCTCTCCTGTGACCATTGAGGATAAGGAAACCAGCAAGCATATGTTTCAGGTTATGCGCCTGAAAGAAGAGGATGAGGTTACTTTGGTCTTTGATGATGGCATTAAGCGCTTGGCGCGTGTGCTGGATGTAGAAAATCGTCAGTTTGAGTTGGTTGAAGAATTGGCTGACAATGTGGAGCTGCCGGTCCAAGTGACCATCGCATCTGGCTTTCCCAAGGGAGACAAGCTGGAGTTCATCACTCAAAAAGTAACAGAACTAGGTGCCAGCCAAATCTGGGCCTTTCCTGCTGACTGGTCAGTAGCCAAATGGGATGGCAAGAAATTGGGCAAAAAAGTTGAAAAACTAGAAAAAATTGCTCTTGGAGCAGCAGAACAAAGCAAGCGGAATCTGGTCCCAAGTATTCAACTTTTTGAGAAGAAAGCGGACTTTCTAGTTCAACTGGACCAGTTTGACTCTATCGTAGTAGCTTATGAAGAATCAGCTAGAGAAGGAGAAGCTGTTGCGCTTCTGCAAGCAGTCTCTGGTCTTGAAAAAGGAGCTAAATTGCTCTTTATATTTGGTCCAGAAGGCGGTCTCTCACCTGCAGAAATTGAAAGTTTTGAAGCTAAAGGAGCCGTCTTAGCAGGACTTGGTCCTCGTATTTTGCGAGCAGAAACAGCACCACTTTACGCCTTATCAGCCCTTAGTGTTTTATTAGAATTAGAGAAATAAGAGGAAGAAAATGGAACAAAAACACCGTTCAGAATTTCCAGAGAAGGAACTTTGGGATTTAACAGCCCTATACCAAGATCGTGAGGATTTCTTGCGTGCAATTGAAAAAGCTCGCGAAGACATCAACCAATTTCGCCGTGACTACAAGGGCAATCTTCATACTTTTGAGGATTTCGAGAAGGCCTTTGCAGAATTGGAACAAATTTACATCCAGATGAGCCATATTGGCAACTATGGTTTTATGCCGCAGACGACAGACTATAGCAATGAAGAATTTGCTAATATTGCCCAAGCTGGGATGGACTTTGAGACAGATGCCAGTGTAGCCTTGACCTTCTTTGACGATGCCTTGGTGGCAGCAGACGAGGAAGTCTTGGATCGTTTGGGTGAATTGCCTCACTTGACGGCAGCCATTCGTCAGGCCAAAATCAAAAAAGGCCACTATCTAGGGGCAGATGTGGAGAAGGCCTTGACCAATCTCGGTGAAGTTTTCTACAGTCCTCAGGATATTTATACTAAGATGCGAGCTGGGGACTTTGAAATGGCTGACTTTGAAGTCAATGGCAAAACCTACAAAAACAGCTTTGTCACCTATGAGAATTTCTACCAAAACCACGAGGACGCTGAGGTTCGTGAGAAATCTTTCCGCTCCTTCTCAGAGGGACTTCGTAAGCACCAAAATACGGCTGCAGCAGCCTATTTAGCCCAAGTCAAGTCTGAAAAACTCTTGGCAGATATGAAGGGCTACGACTCAGTCTTTGATTATCTCCTAGCTGAGCAAGAAGTTGACCGTGCCATGTTTGACCGCCAGATTGACCTCATCATGAAGGATTTTGCGCCAGTTGCTCAGAGATACCTCAAGCATGTTGCCAAGGTCAATGGTCTTGAAAAGATGACCTTTGCAGACTGGAAATTGGACTTGGATAGCGCCCTGAATCCTGAAGTGACCATTGACGATGCCTATGATTTGGTTATGAAGTCAGTAGAACCTTTGGGACAAGAATATTGTCAGGAAGTTGCTCGCTATCAAGAAGAGCGCTGGGTGGACTTCGCTGCCAATAGCGGCAAAGATTCTGGTGGCTATGCAGCGGATCCATATCGTGTGCACCCTTATGTCCTCATGAGCTGGACAGGTCGTTTGAGCGATGTTTATACCTTGATTCATGAAATCGGGCATTCTGGTCAGTTCATCTTTTCAGATAATCACCAGAGTTACTTCAACGCCCACATGTCTACTTACTATGTCGAAGCGCCGTCAACCTTCAATGAATTGCTTTTAAGTGATTACTTGGAACACCAGTCTGACGATCCGCGTCAAAAACGCTTCGCTCTTGCCCACCGCTTGACAGATACCTACTTCCATAATTTCATCACCCACCTCTTGGAAGCAGCCTTCCAGCGTAAGGTTTATACATTGATTGAAGAGGGAGAAACATTTGGAGCAAGCAAGCTCAACAGCATTATGAAGGAAGTTTTGACGGACTTCTGGGGAGATGCCATTGAAATTGACGACGATGCGGCTCTGACTTGGATGCGCCAAGCTCACTACTACATGGGCTTGTATAGCTACACTTACTCTGCTGGTCTTGTTATCTCGACTGCGGGTTACCTCCATCTGAAAAATTCAGAAACTGGAGCCGAAGACTGGCTCAATCTCCTCAAATCAGGTGGCAGCAAGACACCGCTTGAGTCAGCTATGATTATCGGAGCAGATATTTCAACAGACAAACCACTCCGTGATACCATCCAATTCTTGTCTGACACAGTTGACCAGATTATCGCCTACAGTGCCCAGTTGGGAGAGTAGGGGAATAGAAAAGTAGGTGATTCTTATGCTGATGATATCTGGATTGTTAAGCGTCATTATATTTGGCTTAGCTGTAGCTATTTTCAAAAACGCCGTTGAAGGTCGTGATGTTAAATTTGAACTTGCTCTAGAGTTGGTATTGATCCTTATTTACTTCATTTTTTATCAGATTGTGTTTAATTGAGAATTCAATATTAAGTCATTTAAGGACGGCTTTTTGAACAGTTGTTAGAAATATAGAGGTACTGACCATGTATCAAGAGTTACTTAGAAAAATAGCAGAAGAAAAACCAAGTTATCATGAGGAAGAAATCCAGTGGTTGCTTGACCATTTGGGAGATCCTTCTCCAGAAATTCGCGATGATCTTGTTTTTACAAGCTTTGCTAGAGGGATTCAGGAAGGGCTATTTACACAGGAACAATTTCATTTCATTGCTGAGGTGGTCTCAGCTGATGGAGGACTAGATAAAGAGATTGATATGGTAGGTCTGCCAACACTTGAACGTTCTTTTAGGGCACTTGTCTATGCGAATCTCTTGTCTGCAGATGCCAACAAGCAATCGGTTTTTTATCAGGGATTAAAAGCAGAAATTCGCAATGTCCTTTTAAATCAAGGTTTGCACTATCTTTCAAAAGAAAAAGACACGACAGGTTTTTCAAGTCGGTATGGTTGGGTTCACGCTTTTGCACATGGAGCCGATTTACTGACGGAGGTAGTTTGTCATCCAGACTTTCCTAAAAACAGAATTCATGAAGTCTTTGACATACTTGGCTCATTATTTAAAAGAATTCCCATTCGTTTTACAGATGATGAAGATTGGCGTTTAGCCAGAGTGATTTATGAACCTATTTTACAAGGGAAGTTAGCACAAGAACAAGTAGCTTCTTGGATAAAAACTGTTGATTTTCCGATAGAAGAAAAGGAAGATTTTTACAAATTTTCCAACTTTAGATCCTGTCTATTGGAAGTCTATGTCCAACTTGACCAGAGAAATAGTTTACAAGATGACTTGAAAGAAGCTATCCAGTCTTTTCAATACTAAGAAAAAGCGAGTCAGATTTTCGAAAGACTTTCCAATCAATTTTCTTGAAACCCTTTCCCTCTTTTGATAGACTAGTATCTAGTTTTTGAAAAAAGGAGAAAGAAAATGAAAAAATTTGTCGCTGAATTAATCGGTACTTTCATGCTTGTGTTCATTGGGACAGGAGCTGTTGTTTTTGGGAATGGTGTTGAAGGTCTTGGTCACCTTGGAATCGCCTTTGCCTTTGGTCTGGCAATCGTAGTTGCAGCCTACTCAATCGGGACTGTTTCAGGTGCTCACTTGAACCCAGCTGTTTCGATTGCTATGTTTGTAAACAAACGCTTGTCATCTTCAGAACTTGTAAACTACATCCTTGGGCAAGTAGTTGGATCTTTCCTTGCATCGGCTGCAGTATTCTTCCTCTTGGCGAACTCAGGTATGTCAACTGCTAGCCTTGGTGAAAATGCCTTGGCAAATGGGGTTACTGTCTTTGGTGGTTTCTTGTTTGAAGTCATCGCAACCTTCTTGTTTGTCTTGGTTATCATGACCGTGACTTCAGAAAGCAAGGGCAATGGCGCGATTGCTGGCTTGGTAATCGGTTTGTCCTTGATGGCCATGATCCTTGTTGGATTGAACATCACAGGACTTTCAGTAAATCCAGCTCGTAGCTTGGCACCTGCTGTCTTGGTAGGTGGTGCAGCACTTCAACAAGTATGGATTTTCATCTTTGCACCAATCGTTGGTGGTATTCTTGCAGCACTGGTTGCTAAAAATTTCCTTGGAACAGAAGAATAATTGAAACTCAAAAAGCCTTGCTCCTCAGTTTGAGGAACAGGGCTTTTTCGTATCTGTTTATACTCAATGAAAATCAAAGAGCAAACTAGGAAACTAGCCGCAGGCTGTACTTGAGTACGGCAAGGCGACGTTGACGCGGTTTGAATTTGATTTTCGAAGAGTATTAGCGGTTATCAATTTTCTCTGGATAAAGGTCGTGTTGGAAGAGGCGTTGTTCTGCCAAGCCTTCATACTTAGTTCCTGGTTTACCATAGTTGTAGTAAGGGTCAATTGAAATGCCACCGCGCGGAGTGAATTTTCCCCAGACTTCTAAATAGCGAGGGTCTAGCAAGTTGACCAAGTCTTTCCCGATAGTGTTAATACAGTTTTCGTGAAAATCACCATGATTTCGGTAGCTAAAAAGGTAGAGTTTGAGGGATTTTGACTCGACACAGAGCTTGTCAGGAATGTAGGAAATATAAATGGTCGCAAAGTCTGGTTGAGCAGTGATTGGGCACAGGGAGGTAAATTCAGGACAGTTGAATTTGATGAAATAGTCATTTTCCACATGACGGTTGTCAAAGGATTCGAGGATTTCTGGTTGATAGTCGAAAATGTAGTTGGTTTCTTTATTGCCTAGCAGGCTAAGGTTTTTCATTTCTTCTTGTTGTGACATGATTTTTTCTTTCTAATTTAAACACCACGTTGGTTATCGTAGAGGAGGGTATGGAGTTGAGGAAGGACGCGGACATTGCCCCAGCTATCGTCAGCAGCAACGCGTTCCCAGAGTTCTTTGAGGCGGTCCAGTTGGTCTTGGACAATATTGCCTGTAGCCTTGGGCTCAGGATTTCCTGCTGATAAGAAGAGAACATCTGGTTGGTAGCGTTCTTGAATCCCTTTAGCAAAGGCTAGATCAACATCATCAAAGACAGGGATTTTAAAGGTGACCTTGTCTGGATCCAGCTGAGAAACGATAAAGTCCAAGGTCTCAAAGTTGACTTCCATCTTGGATGAAGGAGGTTTAGGGCTCAGAGTGACCTGGTCGATATCTTTTAACCAATTTTGCCAACGGGAGCCTTGAGTCTCAACTGCCAGAGTGACACCACGTTTCTTGAGCTTGGTGACCAGCTCAGCCATGTTGGCTGCTAGGATAGCAGGATTTCCCCCAGACAGGGTGACGTAGTCGTAGCTCCCTAGTTTATCCAACTCAGCAATGACTTCGTCAGCTGTCATGCGAGTTGGTTTTTCAGAACCATCCCAAGTAAAGGCAGAGTCACACCAGTCGCAGTGGTAGTCGCAACCAGCAGTGCGGACAAACATGGTTTTTTGCCCGATAGCACGACCTTCACCTTGAAAGGTTGGGCCAAAGATTTCCAGAACTGGTAGTTTTAGGACACGCTCCCTAGTCATCTAACCACTCCCGTCTAAACTCCGCAAAAGCAGTCGGAGTTTCATAGAGGCGAACGTATTCCAAACGGAGACCGCGTTCGTCTGGCAACTCTTGGTTCATAGTTTGGAAAATCCAGTAAACCATATTTTCAGCAGTCGTGTTCATATAGGGTAGAGTTTCATTGAGATAGCGGTGATCCAAGTGGGGTTCTAAGAAGTTCTTGTAGATGGATTTAATATCTCCGAAATCGTAGGTCATGCCCCGCTCATCTAAAAATCCACTGACAGCAATCTGCAGATGATAAGTGTGGCCGTGCAGGGATTTGCATTTCCCTTCATAGTGAAAGAGGTGGTGGGCAGCATCGAAGGTAAATTCTTTTGATACCAAGGTTCTGTGGGGGTTGTAGACAAGAGACTCCCCAGTTTCCTGTTTGATTTCTTTGGGTGCAAAAAACATTAGCTCTCTCCTTTCTGTGAGAGATAAACATCTAGACCATGCTGACGTAGGTGGCAGGCTGGGCAATCTCCACAGCCACTTCCGATAATCCCATTGTAGCAGGTCAAGGTCTTTTCACGAACATAGTCAAAGGCACCGAGTTGGTCTGCTAATTCCCAAGTTTCAGCCTTGTCTAGCCACATGAGAGGTGTTTGGATAACGAAGTCGTAATCCATGGCAAGGTTGAGGGTGACATTAAGAGATTTGACAAAGACATCCCGGCAATCAGGGTAGCCTGAGAAGTCTGTCTCACAGACACCCGTCACGATATCTTTAATGCCACGTTGTTTGGCAAGAACTGCCGCAAAGGATAGAAAGAGGTGGTTACGACCATCAACGAAGGTGTTAGGGATTTCTCCTTCTTTTTGCTCGATTTCCAAATCAGAGGTCAAGGCATTTTCAGTGATTTGTCCCAGCAGAGACATATCTAGGATGTGATGACGAATGCCTTGTTCCTTAGCGATTTCTTGGGCAACTTGAATTTCGAGATGATGACGTTGACCGTAGGCAAAGGTGACAGCTTCGACTGTTTCATAGTGTTCTTTGGCCCAGAAGAGGCAGGTTGTGGAATCTTGACCGCCACTAAAGACGACCAAGGCTGATTGACGTTTCATAGTACTCCTTCCAAAATGGGAAATGTTGAGAGCACGCAAAAAGCTCCCATGAGGGAGCTAAAAAATACCAAGTAGAGGTTTTTTTTAGCGATGGCATGTCCCAAACATCGTAATATTCTACCTACAGTCTAGCATATTTTTCGAAAAATGGCAAAGGGCAAGAAAAAAGAGACCAAATAAAGTACTTGGTCTCTCGTTTGATTAGCTCAATTCAGCAACGATGGCCTTGATTTGTTCTGCTGTGTGAACACCAGCAACTTGTTTCACAACTTGGCCGTCTTTTTTGAAGAGAAGAGTTGGGATAGACATGATTCCAAAAGCACGAGCTGTGTTTGGATTCTCATCAACGTCCATTTTAACGATTTTCAAAACATCTTCTGAAAGTTCTTCAGACAATTTATCCAAGATTGGACCTTGCATACGACATGGACCACACCAAGTTGCCCAGAAGTCTACCAAGACCAAACCGTCTTTTGTTTCTTGTTCGAATGTTGCATCTGTAATTGCTTTTGCCATTGTATTTCTCCTTTTTTAGTTATATTGGCTTAAATCTTGTTTCATGAGATAGAAGAAGACATCTCCATAAGTCCCATGATAGTCCAAATCATGACCGTTGTAAGTTAATTTTTGGACGGGGTAGTAGTCTGCGACGCCGATAAGGCAAGCTTGTTGTGAACGATCAAAGTCTTCATAAGACTCGAAGGTTACAGTTCTTTCGTTCTTGCTGGCATCTAGATAGGTAATTTCAATCATTTAAAAAACTCCTTTGTTTAATGATGACTTTATTTTACTCCTTGTAAAAGAGAATGTCAAGAAAAATGATTGCGCACGCAACTTTTTTCTAAAATCATCTTAAATCAAGAAATCCAAACTAGTTTCCAAGCTTTCTTCGACAGCCTTTTGTAGCGAGGCTAGTGTCTTTTGCCCATCACCTGTCAGGCAGATAAAGCTAGAGCGCCTATCTTGATCACAGCACCTGCGACTGAGTAGACCGCAATTTTTAGCTTCTAAGCGAGCCACCATCCGAGAAACAGCGCTCGGGCTCAGATGAAGTTTATCTGGCAGGTCAATCTGGCGTAGAGATTTTTCTTGAGCCAAGTCCAGATAGTAGAGCAGGTAGAACTCTTTCAAGGTCAGACTTTGGTCACTCTGCTGGGCAATGGTCTCTTCTAAGAGACCTTCAATTTCTTTCTGACGCCGATTAAAGTCAAACCATTTTTCCAAGTAGGTCATAGTATCTCCTTTCTTTTTAGACTTATAAATAGAAGAATGTCCATTCACGGACAGTTTTTGTATCACAAGATGATTGCGCATGCAATAATTATACTACTTTTCAAAAGAGCTGGCAAGAATGACGCTAAAATCTTTTATTCTAAATTACACTGTTTTCACTAGTCTGTAATTGCCTGTATCCCCTTTCTTCTCAAACTTTCATCAACTCTTGTGTATTTCCTTGAAATTTTCTGAAAAAAGAGTAAACTGGTATGCAAGAAGTCTATTTCGTGGAGTTTAGGATGAAATTATATGTTCAATTAATGATTCTCTTTGTGATTTCTCTAATCGGAGAGGGGATTTCCAGTTTCTTTCATTTGCCCATCCCAGGCAGTATTATCGGTTTGATTATTCTCTTTCTGGCCTTACAATTCAAGTGGCTGAGAACCAGACATGTCAACATGGTCGGAAATTTCTTGCTGGCCAATATGACCATTCTCTTTTTGCCGCCAGCAGTGGGAATTATGGAAAAGTTTGATGTGATTGCTCCCTATCTTTTGCCCATTGTTTTGATTGTCTTTTTTGCGGCTGTTATCAATATTATCCTCATTGCTTTGGTGGTTCAGTTTATCAAACGACGGTTTGAGGGAGATTATGAGAAAGGAGATGCCAAATGAGTGAATTTGTTTCCAATCCCCTGTTTGGGCTTGCCCTGTCTATCCTAGCTTATTTAGTAGGAATGCTGATTTACAGACGTTTTCCCCATCCATTGACAACGCCCTTGCTTTTGTCAGCTGTTTTCATTATTATCTTTCTAAAGGCGACGGGTATTTCTTACCAAGATTACTACCAAGGTGGGGTTTATCTGAATAACTTGATTGTTCCATCGACAGTGGCTCTAGGGATTCCCCTTTATAAGAGTTTTCACCTGATGAAGCACCATGCTCGCAGTATTCTCTTTGGTAGTCTGTTAGCAGTAGTGGTCAATACCTCTTTCACAGCCCTTGTAGCTAAGATTTTTGGAATGGACTTTTTCCTAGCCATTTCTCTCTTTCCCAAGTCAGTGACAACCGCCATGGCAGTGGGGATCACAGAAAAATTGCAAGGTTTGACGACTGTGACCTTGGTTGTCGTAGTGGCGACTGGGATTTTAACTAGTGTAATCGGCCCAACCCTTTTGAAGTGGTTGAAAATAGATGATCCAGTAGCTGTTGGTCTTTCCCTTGGAGGAACAGGTCACGCGGTCGGAACAGGAACTGCCTTTCGATACGGCTCTGTAGCAGGAGCCATGGGTGGCTTGGCTATCGGTGTTACCGGTATTCTCTATGTCTTTGTCAGCCCCATTGTAGCTAGTTTAATATTGAGTTAAATCAAAACCCAGCTTTTTAGCTGGGCATTTTTTATTGCAAATTAACCTTGTTTCTCAAGATATAGTAGGTTCCGAGGTAAAAGATAGCTATGAAAATGAGTTCTTCAATAATACCTATACTTGTTCCCATATAGAAATTGTCATTAAATCCTGCTAGTGAATTGACATAGAAGTTAGCACTGGTATTGAAGAAGACTTCAATAAATCCAATGACGACTAGGATTCCAATGTAGGCTACAATAGCGAGTGCTGTACGGTATTCATTGAACAGTTGTCCAATAGAAATGGCCAAGTAAATGCAGAGGATTCCTGAGATTGTACTAAGCAGGAAGGATACCCCCATAAGAGAGAGTTGAGGAAGGTATGTTCCTGCAAGTGAAATCAAGTCAGAAATTTCAAACCAATTTGAAGCTGTTAAGATCAAGATAACAAAAGCACTTAGAGCTAGTACAGCAGTGCTAATCACAGACCAGATAAAGGCACCGACTAGCTTGGCTGTGATGATATAGTGCTCAGACACTGGCAAGGTCAAAGTCAGATAGCCTTGGCGGTCATAGACACTTCCTTTGAAGCGTTTGATGATTAAGAAAATGGTTGAAATCCCCAGTGTAATCATCAAACCACCAAAGACAGTAGCTAGAAAAATGAGTAGGACAGGATGGCTTTCTTTGACAGGCAGATTGTTATAGGTCTGTGCTTGTATCCCGATAAGGGCAGAAAGGACTAGCACAGCAGCGTAGAGGGCTAAATACCACTTGTTAACATTTTTAAATTCGTAGCGAACTAAATTCCAAAACATAATAATCTCCTTTGCTTAGGCCTTAAATTCCTGACGGAAGAGTTGATCAATGGATTCACCAGACTCATAGCGAATATCATCTACATTACCTTGACGGACGACTTTTCCGTCTTTTAGGAAGACAATTTCATCCAAGATTGGCTCGATATCAGAAATCAAGTGGGTAGAAATCAAAACGGTAGAAGTTGGGGAGTAGTTGTTGATAATGGTATTGAGGATATACTCACGGGCTGCTGGGTCCACCCCACCAATGGGTTCGTCCAAAACGTAGAGACGAGCATCACGGCTCATAACCAAAATCAGTTGTACCTTTTCCTTGTTTCCTTTTGATAGTTTCTTGAGACGACTATTTTCATCAATGCCGAGGTCTGCAAGTAGATGATGGGCGCGTTCAAGATTGAAATCTTTATAGAAGGTCTTGAAGTAGGTTAGGGCTTCTTTGACCTTCATTTGTTCATTGAGATAGGTTGTATCCGGCAAATAAGCTACGATAGCCTTGGTTGCTGGGCTTGGATCCATGTCGTTGATAAGGACGCGTCCTTGATCTGGTTGTAAGAGGCCATTGATTAGTTTAATCAAGGTTGTTTTTCCTGAGCCGTTTGGGCCAAGGAGACCGACAATTTTTCCAGCTGGGATGTCAAGAGAAACATTTTCAAGGGCTGGTGTTGCTCCATAAGATTTGGATACGTTTTCAAATGCTAGTAATGACATAGGCTTAAACTCCTTTAATATAATCGCCGACTACGCCTGGTAGTTCTTCTTTTTCATAGCCAAAATGGGTCATGGAGGAAACGAAGTGTTCCAATTCTTCTTCCGATAATTGTTTGCGTGATTGGGCGATTAGCTCCTTATCCTCAGTCACAAATCGTCCAGTTGTGCGCTTGCTGTAGACAAATCCTTCTCGTTCAAGGTCTGACAAGGCTCTTTGGATGGTGTTGGGATTGACACCAGCCTCGCTAGCTAACTCCCTCACAGTTGGAAGTTGTTGATTGGGTTCCAGTGTATGGGAAACAATCTGAAGCTTGATTTTCTCCATAATCTGTAAATAAATGGGTTTTTTATTGTCAAATGTCCAGGACATCTTGTTCTCCTTTCTTTTATCTCTTTGTCTTAATTAAATAATACAACAAAACAAAAAACTTGTCAAGCAAAAAGAAGAATTGTTTTGGGAATCGCTTAAAAAATGGTATAATGAAAAGAAAACGATAAGGAGGGAAAGGATGCGTTGTCCAAAATGTGGGGCTACCAAGTCAAGTGTTATCGATAGTCGCCAAGCAGAAGAAGGGAACACTATTCGTAGAAGACGTGAGTGCGACGAATGCCAGCACCGTTTTACAACCTACGAACGAGTAGAAGAAAGAACCTTAGTGGTTGTTAAAAAAGATGGCACACGGGAACAATTCTCCAGAGATAAAATCTTTAATGGGATTATCCGCTCAGCCCAGAAACGTCCTGTGTCAAGTGATGAAATCAACATGGTAGTCAATCGTATCGAACAGAAACTCCGTGGTCGAAATGAAAATGAAATTCAAAGTGAGGACATTGGTTCACTCGTCATGGAGGAGTTGGCTGAATTGGACGAGATTACCTATGTACGTTTTGCCAGTGTCTATCGTAGTTTTAAGGATGTCAGTGAGTTAGAGAGTCTGCTCCAACAAATTACTCAGTCCTCTAAAAAGAAAAAGGAAAGATAAATGAAGCCAATTGACCGTTTTTCTTATCTAAAGAATAATCGGGTGTCGCAAGATACCTCATCTCTGGTACAGTGCTACCTCCCGATTATCGGTCAGGAGGCACTGAGCCTTTATCTTTATACCATTAGTTTTTGTGATAATGGTAGAAAGGAATATCTTTTTTCAAGCATTCTCAACCATCTCAACTTTGGGATGGATAGACTGATAAAATCTCTGAAAATCCTATCTGCTTTCAATCTCTTGACCCTCTATCAAAAGGGTGATACCTATCAGCTAGCCCTCCATGCTCCCCTTTCGAGTCAAGACTTCTTGGAACATCCTGTTTATCGCAGACTCTTGGAGAAGAAGATTGGTGATGCAGCTGTGGAGGATTTGAAAGATGAGAGTGCTGAGGGAGAAGAAATATCTGTCTCACTCAATCAAGTCTTTCCAGATTTGGCAGAGCTGGGAAGTCAAGAAGACCTTGGTCTCAAGAAGAAAGTGGCCAATGATTTTGATTTGGACCATTTTCGTCAGCTCATGGCTCGAGATGGGCTTCGTTTTGCGGATGAGCAGTCAGATGTATTGAACCTCTTTGCCATTGCCGAGGAGAAGAAATGGACTTGGTTTGAGACTTATCAATTGGCCAAGTCAACAGCTGTTTCCCAGGTCATTTCAACCAAACGCATGCGGGAAAAAATTGCTCAAAAACCAGTTTCCTCTGACTTTAGTCCTAAGGAAACGACTATTATCAAAGAAGCCAAAAGTAAGACTGCTCTGCAGTTTTTGGCAGAAATCAAGCAGACACGCAAGGGAACCATTACCCAAACAGAAAGAGAACTCTTGCAAAAGATGGCTGGTTTGGGCTTGCTGGATGAAGTCATCAATATTATTCTCTTATTGACCTTTAATAAGGTTGATTCGGCAAATATCAATGAGAAATATGCCATGAAGGTAGCCAATGACTATGCCTATCAAAAGATTCATTCGGCAGAAGAGGCAGTCTTGCGCATCCGTGAGCGAGGACAGAAGAGTCAGGCTCAAAAAACCAGTAACCCCAGTCCTACCAAGTCCAATGTACCCAAGTGGAGCAATCCAGATTATAAGAATGAAACCAGCGAGGAAACTCGTCTGGAATTAGAACGTAAGAAACAAGAACTATTAGCTCGATTAGAAAAAGGAGGAGATTAGATGGAAAGTGTCGGAGACGTACTCAAACGTCAACCCAGCCGTTTTCACTATCAAGATTTGGTCCAGAAAATCATGAAGGACCCTGATGTTGCGGCCTTTATCCAGCAAGAATCCCTTACTCCAGAGGAATTAAATCGTAGTATCTCCAAGTTTAATCAGTACATCACCGAGCGTGACAAGTTTCTCCGTGGGGATACGGATTATATTGCCAAAGGATACAAGCCTATTTTGGTCATGAACCACGGCTATGCGGATGTTTCTTATGAAGAAACACCTGAACTAATCGCAGCGGAAAAAGAAGCGGCTATTAAGAACCGTCTCAAGTTAATCAATCTGCCAGCCAGTCTCAAGAAAGCTAGTTTGGCTCAAGTAGATTTGGATGATTTGGGGCGCTTGCCAGTTTTTGAACAGCTACTAGCCTTCGTGGAGCAATATCCAGCTATTCGAAAAGGTCTTTATCTATATGGAGACTTTGGTGTGGGTAAAAGTTTCATGGTGGCTGCCTTAGCCCATGATTTATCAGAAAAACGCGGTGTTTCATCAACTCTCCTCCACTATCCTAGCTTTGTCATTGATGCCAAAAATGCCATCAGTGATGGCAATGTCAAGACCTTAGTAGATGAGATTAAGCTGTCTGAAGTCCTGATTTTAGATGATATTGGTGCCGAGCAATCAACAGCTTGGGTGCGGGATGAAATCTTACAAGTCATTCTCCAATATCGGATGCAGGAAAATTTACCGACCTTTTTCACTTCCAACTTCAACTTTGAAGATTTGGAGTTGCATTTCGCTAAAGGGAAACATGGAAATGACGAAACCTGGGAAGCCAGACGGGTCATGGAACGCATCCGTTATTTGGCTGAGGAGACTCGTTTAGAAGGAGTAAACCGTCGATGACAGAAACGATTAAACTGATGAAAGCTCATAAGTCTGTTCGAAGATTTAAGGAGCAAGCCCTTCCTCAGGAAGACTTGACTGAAATCCTGACAGCAGCCCAGATGGCCTCATCTTGGAAGAATTTCCAATCCTACTCTGTGATTGTGGTACGAAGTCAAGAAAAGAAAGATGCCTTGTATGAATTAGTGCCTCAAGAAGCTATTCGCCAGTCTGCTGTTTTCCTTCTCTTTGTCGGAGATTTGAACCGAGCAGAAAAGGGAGCCCGACTTCATACTGACTCATTCCAACCACAAGGTGTAGAAAGTCTCTTGATTAGTTCGGTCGATGCAGCTCTTGCTGGACAGAATGCCCTGCTGGCAGCTGAAAGCTTGGGTTATGGTGGTGTCATTATTGGCTTGGTGCGTTACAAGTCAGAAGAAGTAGCAGAACTCTTTAATTTGCCTGACTACACCTATCCTGTCTTTGGGATGGCACTGGGTCTTCCAAATGAAGAACACGAAGTCAAACCTCGCTTGCCATTGAATCAAGTGGTATTTGAGGAAGAATATCAGGAGCAAACGGTTGATGTGATTGAAGCTTATGACCGTGTACAGGCTGACTATGCTGGGGCGCGTGCAACTACAAGCTGGAGTCAGCGCCTAGCAGAACAGTTTGGTCAAGCTGAACCAAGCTCAACTAGAAAAAATCTTGAACAGAAGAAGTTATTGTAGAAAGTGAGAAATTATGGCCCTACCAACTATTGCCATTGTAGGACGTCCCAATGTTGGGAAATCAACCCTATTTAATCGGATCGCTGGTGAGCGAATCTCCATTGTAGAAGATGTCGAAGGAGTGACACGTGACCGTATCTATGCGACGGGTGAGTGGCTCAATCGCTCTTTTAGCATGATTGATACAGGAGGAATCGATGATGTCGATGCTCCGTTCATGGAACAAATCAAGCACCAGGCAGAAATTGCCATGGAAGAAGCCGATGTTATCGTCTTTGTCGTGTCTGGTAAGGAAGGAATTACCGATGCGGACGAATACGTAGCTCGTAAGCTTTATAAAACTCATAAACCGGTTATTCTCGCAGTTAACAAGGTGGACAACCCTGAGATGCGAAATGATATCTATGATTTCTATGCCCTCGGTTTGGGTGAACCACTGCCAATCTCATCTGTCCATGGTATCGGTACAGGGGATGTGCTAGACGCGATTGTAGAAAATCTTCCAAATGAATACGAAGAAGAAAATCCAGATGTCATTAAGTTTAGCTTGATTGGTCGTCCAAACGTTGGAAAATCAAGCTTGATTAATGCTATCTTGGGAGAAGACCGTGTTATTGCTAGTCCAGTTGCTGGAACAACGCGTGACGCCATTGATACCCACTTTACAGATACAGATGGTCAAGAGTTTACTATGATTGATACGGCTGGTATGCGTAAATCTGGTAAGGTTTATGAAAATACCGAGAAATACTCTGTTATGCGTGCCATGCGAGCTATTGACCGTTCAGATGTGGTCTTGATGGTCATCAATGCAGAAGAAGGTATCCGTGAATACGACAAGCGTATTGCAGGATTTGCCCATGAAGCTGGTAAAGGAATGATTATCGTGGTCAACAAGTGGGATACGCTTGAAAAAGACAACCACACTATGAAAAACTGGGAAGAAGATATCCGTGAGCAGTTCCAATACCTGCCTTATGCACCGATTATCTTTGTATCAGCTTTGACCAAGCAACGTCTCCACAAACTTCCTGAGATGATCAAGCAAATCAGTGAAAGTCAAAACACACGTATTCCATCAGCTGTCTTGAACGATGTCATCATGGATGCCATTGCTATCAATCCAACACCAACAGACAAAGGAAAACGTCTCAAGATTTTCTACGCGACCCAAGTGGCAACCAAACCACCAACCTTTGTCATCTTTGTCAATGAAGAAGAGCTCATGCACTTTTCTTACTTGCGTTTCTTGGAAAATCAAATCCGCAAGGCCTTTGTTTTTGAGGGAACGCCAATCCATCTCATCGCAAGAAAACGTAAATAAAAAAGTAGAATCTGGAATGACATTTCCAGATTTTTTTGATAGAATGAAGGTAAAGAAAGCGCTATCAAGTAGAGGGAGGCTGGTGATGAAACATCTGTTTAAATTGATAATCTTGTTTCCCTGGTTTTACTTTTTCAGCTGGATTGAAAAGGACAATAGAGATAGTAAATTTTTCCCAATTTTTTACTATTTTTACTGGTTTTACATCCCCCTCTATGCTCTTTTTAGCCTTGCTTGGACAGTTATTTCAGTTCTGTTTTTCAATATTGTCTTGAGAAATTTGACAGATATCAAGTTATGGGGCATTTGGTTTCTTTTTATTCTGCTAGCTATTGGTATGAATAGGTTAACTTATTTCTGTTTCAAAAAAATGCTTAGACTAAGAAAGGAGTTAGGAAAGTCTAAGGGTGGAAGGCATTGATTTATATGGCTTTTATTGATAGGAGGTAGCTTATGGCACATCTAAAATCATTTATTACACGCTATTCCAAGGTTTATATTGGTTTAGTTCTATTTATCTGGATTGCTTTCTTCTTTCTTCCTTGGGGCAGTCCGATTCTGGGGGGAAAGATTGACCTCTTCGTTATGCAGAAAGTCTTGCTAGTTTTTGGTATTCTGTCTATTTTGATGGCCTTGCTGTCCAAGAAAGTCAGTCTCTTTGTTTTTGGATTGATCTGCTGTTTTTCTCTTTGGATTAATCTATTTATCCTATTTGCCATTTTGCCAATTTTTGGCAATTAAAGTATCATAAAAGTCAGAGAGGTTAGCTTGGAAACTAGCCTCTTTTTCCTTTTCAAAATGGGGATTCTTCCTTGAAAATAATCAGTAATTGTGCTAAAATTAAAAGAACATTCTAAAATATTCGGAATTTAAAGTAAGGAAAAACATGGCTAATATTTTAAAAACAATTATCGAAAATGATAAAGGAGAAATCCGTCGTCTGGAAAAGATGGCTGACAAGGTTTTCAAATATGAAGACCAAATGGCTGCTTTGACAGATGACCAACTAAAAGCAAAAACAGTTGAATTTAAAGAACGTTATCAAGATGGAGAATCACTGGATTCATTGCTTTATGAAGCATTTGCGGTTGTCCGTGAGGGTGCTAAACGTGTCCTAGGTCTCTTCCCATATAAGGTTCAGGTCATGGGGGGAATCGTTCTTCATCATGGTGACGTGCCAGAAATGCGTACAGGGGAAGGGAAAACCTTGACTGCGACCATGCCGGTATACCTCAATGCCCTTTCAGGTAAAGGGGTCCACGTAGTTACGGTCAATGAATACCTATCAGAGCGTGACGCGACTGAGATGGGTGAATTGTACTCTTGGCTTGGTTTGTCAGTAGGGATTAACTTGGCTGCCAAATCTCCAATGGAGAAAAAAGAAGCCTATGAGTGTGATATCACTTACTCAACCAACTCAGAAATCGGGTTTGACTACCTTCGTGACAACATGGTCGTCCGTGCTGAAAACATGGTACAACGTCCGCTCAACTATGCCTTGGTCGATGAGGTTGACTCTATCTTGATTGACGAAGCCCGTACACCTTTGATCGTATCAGGTGCTAACGCGGTTGAAACAAGCCAGTTGTACCACATGGCAGACCACTATGTAAAATCCTTGGACAAAGACGACTACATCATCGATGTGCAGTCTAAGACTATTGGTTTGTCTGATTCAGGTATTGACAAGGCTGAAAGCTACTTCAAGCTTGAAAACCTCTATGATATCGAAAACGTGGCTTTGACTCACTTTATCGATAATGCCCTTCGTGCCAACTACATCATGCTTCTCGATATTGACTATGTGGTCAGCGAAGAACAAGAAATCTTGATTGTCGACCAATTTACAGGTCGTACTATGGAAGGTCGTCGTTATTCTGATGGATTGCACCAAGCTATTGAAGCCAAAGAAGGTGTGCCAATCCAGGATGAAACCAAGACATCTGCCTCAATCACTTACCAAAACCTCTTCCGTATGTACAAGAAATTGTCTGGTATGACGGGTACAGGTAAGACTGAGGAAGAAGAATTCCGTGAAATTTACAACATTCGTGTTATTCCAATCCCAACAAACCGTCCTGTTCAACGTATTGACCACTCGGACCTTCTTTATGCAAGTATCGAGGCTAAGTTTAAGGCGGTTGTCGAAGACGTTAAGGCTCGTTACCAAAAAGGTCAGCCTGTCTTGGTTGGTACAGTAGCGGTTGAAACTAGTGACTACATTTCTAAGAAATTGGTCGCTGCTGGCGTTCCTCACGAAGTTTTGAATGCCAAAAACCACTATAAAGAAGCTCAAATCATCATGAATGCTGGTCAACGTGGTGCTGTTACTATCGCAACTAACATGGCCGGCCGTGGTACTGACATCAAGCTTGGTGAAGGAGTTCGCGAATTGGGAGGACTTTGTGTTATCGGTACAGAACGCCATGAAAGCCGTCGTATCGATAACCAGCTTCGTGGACGTTCAGGTCGTCAAGGAGACCCAGGTGAGTCACAATTCTACCTATCTCTTGAAGATGATTTGATGAAACGTTTTGGTTCTGAACGCTTGAAAGGAATCTTTGAACGTTTGAACATGTCTGAAGAGGCCATTGAGTCTCGTATGTTGACACGTCAGGTTGAAGCAGCACAAAAACGTGTCGAAGGAAATAACTACGATACCCGTAAACAAGTCCTTCAATACGACGATGTCATGCGTGAACAACGTGAGATTATCTACGCTCAACGTTACGATGTCATCACTGCAGACCGTGACTTGGCACCTGAAATTCAGGCTATGATCAAACGCACGATTGGTCGTGTCGTTGATGGTCATGCGCGTGCCAAACAAGATGAAAAACTAGAAGCAATTTTGAACTTTGCTAAGTACAACTTGCTTCCAGAAGATTCGATTTCAATCGAAGACTTGTCAGGCTTGTCTGATAAGGCTATTAAGGAAGAGCTCTTCCAACGTGCCTTGCAAGTTTACGATAGTCAGGTTTCAAAACTACGTGATGAAGAAGCAGTTAAAGAATTCCAAAAAGTTTTGATTCTACGAGTGGTAGATAACAAGTGGACAGATCATATCGATGCCCTTGATCAATTGCGTAACGCGGTTGGACTTCGTGGCTATGCTCAGAATAACCCAGTTGTTGAGTATCAGGCAGAAGGTTTCCGTATGTTTAATGATATGATTGGTTCGATTGAGTTTGATGTGACACGTTTGATGATGAAAGCACAAATTCATGAACAAGAAAGACCACAAGCGGAACACCATATCAGTACAACAGCGACTCGTAATATCGCTGCCCACCAAGCAAATATACCAGAAGATTTGGATTTGAGCCAGATTGGACGGAATGAACTTTGCCCATGTGGTTCTGGTAAGAAGTTTAAAAACTGTCACGGTAAAAGACAATAAAATGAGATAGTTTAGAGGCGGATACCTTGTGAAAAGTAAATTTTTACTTGGTATCCGTTTGATTTATAAGGAGATGAGTTATGGTATTTACAGCAAAAAGTCCTAAAATTAATATTGAAGAAGTTCGTGCCTTATCAAAACTAGAAGGTCAAGCTTTGGAGAGAAAATCACAGCGCGATCAAGAGCTAGAAGCCATTATACGTGGAGAAGACCAACGGATTCTCTTGGTAATCGGACCATGCTCATCTGACAATGAAGAAGCTGTCCTTGAGTACGCTAAGCGTTTGGCAACTTTGCAAGAAGAAGTAGCAGACCGTATCTTTATGGTTATGCGTGTTTATACTGCCAAACCTCGTACCAACGGAGATGGTTACAAGGGCTTGATTCACCAGCCTAACGCGACAGAAGCCCCTAGCCTCATAAACGGAATCAAAGCCGTTCGCCATCTTCATTATCGTGTCATCACGGAAACAGGTATGACGACAGCTGATGAAATGCTTTATCCTGAAAATCTTCCGCTTGTGGATGATTTGATTTCTTACATGGCGGTTGGTGCCCGTTCGGTTGAAGACCAGCAACACCGCTTTGTGGCAAGTGGGGCAGATTTTGCGACTGGGTTTAAAAATCCAACCTCTGGAAATCTCAATGTTATGTTTAATGGGATTTATGCTGCTCAAAACAAACAAAGTTTCCTTTTCCTAGGAAAAGAAGTGGAAACAACTGGGAACCCGCTTTCGCACGCCATTCTTCGTGGAGCGACCAATGAGTATGGTAAGAATATTCCTAACTACTACTATGATAATTTGATGGATACCATTGCCCAGTATGAGAAAATGGGCTTGGAAAATCCATTTATCATTGTGGATACTAATCATGACAATTCTGGTAAGCAATATATGGACCAGATCCGAATTGTCCGTCAGACCTTGATTAATCGTGATTGGAATGAAAAAATCAAGCAGTACGTTCGTGGCTTTATGATTGAGTCTTATCTAGAAGACGGCCGTCAGAACGAACCGGAAGTATTTGGCAAGTCTATCACAGATCCTTGCCTTGGCTGGGAAAATACGGAATCCCTTGTCAGAGAAATCTACCAAACGCTAGGAGAATAAGATGGCATTTATTGAAAAAGGTCAAGAAATCGATATTGAAGCAATCAAAGCAGAAACCCAATTGTCTGCGGAGGCCTTGCGCCTAAAGGAGCGCCGTGATAGAGAATTGGCAGACATTATTTCAGGGGAAGATGACCGTATCCTTTTGGTGATTGGTCCTTGCTCGTCTGACAATGAAGAGGCTGTTTTGGAATATGCCCGCCGTTTATCAGCCTTGCAGAAGAAAGTGGCGGACAAGATTTTCATGGTTATGCGTGTTTATACTGCCAAACCTCGTACAAACGGAGACGGCTATAAAGGTTTGGTTCACCAACCAGATACTTCTAAGGCTCCAAGTCTGATTAACGGTTTGCAGGCTGTGCGCCAGTTGCACTACCGCGTGATTACAGAGACTGGTTTGACGACGGCAGATGAGATGCTTTATCCGTCAAATCTGGTCTTGGTAGATGATTTGGTCAGCTACCATGCTGTGGGGGCTCGTTCTGTGGAAGACCAAGAGCACCGTTTTGTGGCTTCAGGAATTGATGCACCAGTGGGGATGAAAAATCCAACCTCAGGAAATCTTGGGGTTATGTTTAACGGTATCTATGCCGCTCAGAACAAACAGACCTTCCTCTTCCATGGTCAAGAAGTTGAGACTTCAGGAAATCCCTTGGCCCACGTCATCCTTCGTGGTGCAGTTAATGAATATGGGAAAAATGAGCCTAACTTTTACTATGAGACCTTGCTAAATGCCATTGAACGCTATGAAGCCATGGGACTTGAAAATCCCTTTATCCTCATTGACACCAACCATGATAATTCTGGCAAGCAATATATGGAGCAGATTCGAATTGTTCGCCAGACCTTGCAGAATCGTGATTGGAATGAGAAAATCAAAAAGACAGTTCGAGGCTTTATGATTGAATCTTACCTAGCAGATGGTCGTCAAAACCAACCAGAGGTCTTTGGTTGCTCTATTACAGATCCTTGCTTGGGTTGGGAAAATACAGAGGCCTTGGTAGAAGAAATTTATGCTACCTTGACAAAATAAGTGAAAAGGATGGAGTTGGGGAATCTCAACTCCTTTTGATGAGAATGATAGTTGGACACGGAATTGACATCGAAGAATTAGCTTCGATAGAAAGCGCAGTTACACGACATGAAGGCTTTGCCAAGCGCGTGCTGACCGCTAAGGAAATGGAACGGTTTAACAGTCTTAAAGGGCGTAGACAGATTGAATATTTGGCTGGTCGCTGGTCGGCTAAGGAGGCCTTTTCCAAGGCTATGGGAACGGGTATTGGCAAGCTCGGTTTTCAGGATTTGGAAGTCTTGAACAATGAACGCGGGGCGCCTTATTTTAGTCAGTCACCATTTTCAGGAAAGATTTGGCTGTCTATCAGCCATACAGATCAGTTTGTGACAGCCAGTGTCATTTTGGAGGAAAATCATGAAAGCTAGTCCACATAGACCAACCAAGGCTCTGATTCATCTGGGAGCTATTCGACAAAACATTCAACAAATGGGAGCTCATATCCCCGAGGGAACGCTCAAATTTGCAGTGGTCAAGGCCAATGCTTATGGGCATGGAGCTGTTGCCGTTGCCAAGGCTATTCAAGATGATGTCGATGGTTTTTGCGTTTCGAATATAGATGAAGCCATTGAACTCAGACAGGCTGGACTCAGCAAGAAAATCCTTATTTTAGGAGTTTCTGAAATCGAAACTGTTGCTCTTGCTAAAGAATACGACATTACCTTGACAGTGGCTGGGCTAGAGTGGATTCAAGCACTGTTAGCTAGAGAAGAAGACCTAGCTGGATTGACAGTCCACCTCAAGATTGACTCAGGAATGGGACGGATTGGTTTCCGAGATGCCAGTGAGGCTGATCAGGCTCAAGACTTGCTCCAACACCACGGTGCTCGCGTTGAAGGGATTTTTACCCACTTTGCGACTGCAGATGAGGAATCAGATGATTACTTTAATGCCCAGTTAGAACGCTTTAAAATTATTTTAGCCAGTATGAAAGGTCTTCCAGACCTGGTTCATGCCAGCAACTCGGCAACGACTCTCTGGCATGCAGAGACTATTTTCAATGCGGTCCGTATGGGAGACGCTATGTATGGTCTTAACCCAAGTGGAGAGGTCTTGGACTTGCCTTATGACTTGACTCCAGCCTTGACCTTGGAGTCTGCCCTGGTTCATGTCAAGACAGTTCCAGCTGGAGCTTGCATGGGCTATGGAGCGACCTATCAGGCAGATAGCGAGCAAGTCATCGCGACTGTTCCAATCGGCTATGCGGATGGTTGGACACGAGACATGCAAAATTTTGCTGTTTTAGTAGATGGGCAAGCATGCCCAATCGTTGGACGGGTTTCTATGGACCAAATTACCATTCGTCTGCCTAAGATTTATCCGCTAGGAACAAAAGTCACCTTGATTGGCTCCAACGGGGATAAGGAAATCACAGCTACTCAGGTAGCGACCTACCGTGGAACCATTAACTATGAGGTGGTTTGTCTCCTCAGCGATCGCATTCCGAGAGAATATTATTAAAAAGAAAGGAGTGGAGCATGAATCTACATCAACCCTTGCATGTCTTGCCTGGTGTGGGGCCAAAGTCAGCAGAGAAATACGCCAAACTAGGAATTGAAAACTTGCAAGACCTCTTGCTCTACTTTCCTTTCCGTTATGAAGATTTCAAAACTAAGCAAGTGCTGGAGTTGGAAGACGGAGAAAAGGCTGTTCTGTCTGGTCGAGTCGTGACTCCAGCCAGTGTCCAGTATTATGGTTTCAAGCGCAATCGTCTGCGCTTTAGCCTCAAGCAGGGAGAAGTCGTTTTTGCAGTGAATTTCTTTAACCAGCCCTATCTGGCTGATAAGATAGAGTTGGGAGCAACCCTTGCTGTCTTTGGAAAATGGGACCGTGCCAAGGCTAGTCTGACAGGGATGAAGGTCCTAGCTCAGATGGAAGATGATCTCCAACCTGTTTATCGCTTGGCTCAGGGAATCAGTCAGGCCAGTCTGGTCAAGGTTATCAAGACGGCCTTTGATCAGGGGTTGGACCTCTTGATAGAGGAAAATCTGCCCCAGTCTTTACTAGATAAATATAAACTTATGTCCCGTTGTCAGGCAGTTCGAGCCATGCATTTTCCTAAGGATTTGGCGGAATACCAGCAGGCCCTTCGCCGTATCAAGTTTGAGGAACTCTTTTATTTCCAAATGCAATTGCAGACGCTCAAGTCTGAAAATAGAGTTCAGGGAAGTGGCCTGGTTCTGGATTGGTCTCAGGAAAAAGTGACAGCAGTCAAGGAAAGTCTTCCTTTTGCCCTGACTTCAGCTCAAGAAAAGAGTTTGCAGGAAATTTTAACCGATATGAAGTCCAACCATCACATGAATCGTCTCCTGCAAGGGGATGTGGGGAGCGGAAAAACTGTGGTTGCTGGCTTGGCCATGTTTGCGGCGGTAACGGCTGGCTATCAGGCAGCCCTCATGGTGCCAACAGAAATTCTAGCAGAGCAGCATTTTGAGAGTTTGAAGGGTCTTTTTCCTAACTTGAAACTGGCTCTCTTGACAGGTTCCTTGAAAGCTGCAGAAAAGAGAGAAGTCTTGGAGACCATTGCCAAGGGTGAGGCTGATTTGATTATTGGAACCCACGCTCTGATACAAGATGGGGTGGATTATGCTCGTCTTGGTTTGATTATCATCGATGAGCAGCACCGTTTTGGTGTGGGGCAAAGGCGTATTTTACGGGAGAAAGGCGACAATCCTGATGTTCTCATGATGACGGCGACTCCTATTCCACGGACGCTGGCCATTACAGCCTTTGGCGATATGGATGTTTCCATTATCGACCAGATGCCAGCAGGACGGAAGCCTATCGTGACTCGCTGGATTAAGCATGAGCAGCTGCCTCAGGTCTTGACCTGGTTAGAGGGAGAAATCCAAAAAGGTTCTCAAGCCTATGTTATCTCTCCCTTGATTGAAGAATCAGAAGCTCTGGATTTGAAAAATGCCATTGCATTGTCTGAGGAGCTGACAGCTCATTTTGCTGGCAAGGCTGAGGTTGCTCTGCTACATGGTAAGATGAAGAATGATGAAAAAGACCAGATTATGCAGGATTTCAAAGAGAGAAAGACGGATATTCTGGTTTCGACGACGGTTATCGAGGTCGGGGTTAATGTTCCCAATGCGACTGTCATGATTATCATGGATGCCGATCGCTTCGGTCTCAGCCAGCTTCACCAGCTCAGAGGTCGTGTCGGTCGGGGCGACAAGCAGTCCTATGCTGTTCTCGTTGCCAATCCCAAGACTGATTCTGGGAAAGACCGCATGCGCATCATGACGGAAACCACCAATGGATTTGTCCTTGCGGAGGAAGATTTGAAAATGCGCGGTTCTGGTGAGATTTTTGGAACCAGACAATCAGGACTCCCAGAGTTTCAAGTGGCTGATATTATCGAAGATTTTCCGATTTTAGAAGAAGCCAGAAAAGTTGCTAGCTACATTAGTTCTATCGAAGGTTGGCAAGAGGATCCGGAGTGGCGCATGATTGCCCTTCATCTGGAAAAGAAAGAACATCTAGATTAAGCTTTCTCTAAGGAAATCTTAAGCTAGCTTTCAGGTTTGGCCCTTATACTAGAGTCATCAAAAAGAAACGAGGACTCCCATATGACAGTAACGATTAAAGTAAATTACCAAACCACTTTCCAAAAGAAAGAAGCAAAAAACTAAGATTGAATAGGAGAAGAAAGGGCGAAATGCTCTTTTTTTTGTTTCTAAAACTACTTTCAGTCTATCATCCCAAAAATAAAGAATCTAAAATCATTTTCTATTTGCTTTTCTTTCTTGCATTGCTTTTCTAGATATGCTACAGTTGTGATAGCGATTACAAAATAAAAGGAGCATACTATGAAAAATCCAGCTTTGTTAGAAGAAATCAAGACTTATAAAGGACGGGATGAGGTTCCAGAAGACTTTGATGTTTTCTGGGATGAGGAAGTGAAAAAAGTTTCAACTCTTCCAGCCTACCAGTTAGAGGAAAGAGATTTCCACATTCCTCAAGTCAAGTGCTATGAGTTAACCTTTGAAGGAACAAATGAAGGCAAGGTCTATGCACGTGTCGTTCTTCCAAAGACTGAGGGGAAAGTTCCAATAATCTTCCATTTTCATGGTTATATGGGACGTGGCTGGGATTGGACCGACATGCTGCCCTATACTGTGGCTGGTTACGGTGTTGTCTCCATGGATGTGCGGGGCCAGTCAGGTTACTCGCAAGACGGCCTGCGTTCTCCTCTTGGAAATACGGTGAAAGGGCATATTATCCGTGGTGCTGTGGAAGGTCGGGACCATCTCTTTTATAAGGATGTTTATCTGGATATTTACCAGTTGGTTGAAATTATTGCTAGTCTACCTGAGGTTGATGAGAAGCGACTTTCCAGCTATGGTGCTTCTCAAGGTGGTGCTCTAGCATTGGTTGCAGCAGCTCTCAATCCTTGGATTCAGAAAACAGTTGCCATCTATCCCTTCTTGTCAGATTTTAGACGGGTGCTTGAGATTGGCAATACCAGCGAGGCTTATGACGAACTTTTCCGTTATTTCAAGTTTCACGATCCTTTCCATGAAACCGAGGAGGAAATTATTGCGACCCTTGCCTATATCGATGTGAAAAATCTTGCACATCGTATCAAGGGTGAGGTCAAGATGATTACGGGCTTGGACGACGATGTTTGCTACCCTATTACCCAGTTTGCGATTTATAATCGTCTGACTTGCGATAAGGCCTATCGTATCATGCCTGAGTATGCTCATGAAGCCATGAATGTCTTTGTCAATGACCAAGTCTACAACTGGCTCTGTGGAAGTGAGATACCTTTTAAGTATGTAAAATAATGAATGAGAGAGCAGAGTAGCTCTCTTTTTCAGTCTTAAAAATATGATTTAAAATAGATACCTCTCTGAAACTACTTTCAGAAACGGCTGTTCTATAAAATACTTTTGAAACTGAAATCTATTCTACCACAAAGTATTGAAAGCGCTTTATAAATAATATATAATGAACCCATAAGAACAAAGAAAAGGAGGAAAGAGGATGCCACAGATTACTAAAGAAGCCTTGATTGCACAAATCAAAGATGGAATCATCGTTTCTTGTCAGGCCCTTCCTCACGAACCGCTTTATACAGAAGCGGGAGGAGTCATTCCCTTGCTGGTCAAAGCGGCTGAGCAAGGTGGAGCAGTCGGTATCCGAGCAAATAGTGTTCGCGATATCAAGGAAATCAAGGAGGTTACTAACCTTCCAATCATTGGGATAATTAAACGAGATTATCCACCGCAAGAACCCTTTATCACTGCCACCATGAAAGAAGTTGATGAATTGGCAGAACTTGATATAGAGGTAATTGCTCTGGATTGTACCAAGCGTGAACGCTATGATGGTTTAGAGATTCAAGAGTTTATTCGTCAGGTTAAGGAAAAATACCCTAACCAGCTCTTGATGGCTGACACAAGTACTTTTGAAGAAGGCCTAGCAGCTGTTGAAGCAGGAATTGACTTTGTCGGAACAACCTTATCAGGATACACATCTTACAGTCCAAAAGTGGATGGCCCCGATTTTGAATTAATCAAAAAACTCTGTGATGCTGGCGTGGATGTCATTGCAGAAGGAAAAATTCATACACCTGAACAAGCCAAACAAATCCTGGGATATGGAGTGCGAGGCATCGTTGTAGGTGGCGCTATTACTAGACCAAAAGAGATTACAGAACGCTTCGTTGCTGGTCTTAAATAACACAATTTAAAAACAGAGGAGAGTGGTGGATGCGTCGGACAAAATGAAAACGTATACAAATGCAATCTTACTCATTATCCAATATGGATACGCTTATCAATTAGGAGAATACAAATGAAATTTAGAAAACTAGCTTGTACAGTACTTGCGGGTGCTGCGATTCTTGGCCTTGCTGCATGTGGTAATTCTGGTGGAAGTAAAGATGCTGGAAAATCTGGTAGCGATAGTGGAAAAACAGAAATCACTTGGTGGGCATTCCCAGTCTTCACTCAAGAAAAAACTGGTGACGGTGTTGGAACATATGAAAAATCAATCATCGAAGCATTTGAAAAAGCAAATCCAGATGTAAAAGTGAAATTGGAAACCATCGACTTCAAGTCAGGTCCTGAAAAAATCACAACAGCCATCGAGGCTGGAACTGCACCTGACGTACTCTTTGACGCACCAGGACGTATCATCCAATATGGTAAAAATGGTAAATTGGCTGAGTTGAACGACCTCTTCACAGACGAATTCGTCAAAGATGTTAACAACGAAAATATCGTACAAGCAAGTAAAGCTGGGGACAAAGCTTACATGTATCCAATCAGTTCAGCACCATTCTACATGGCTATGAACAAGAAAATGTTGGAAGAAGCTGGAGTTGCAAACCTTGTAAAAGAAGGTTGGACAACTGATGATTTTGAAAAAGTTTTGAAAGCGCTTAAAGATAAAGGATATACACCAGGTTCATTGTTCAGTTCTGGTCAAGGGGGAGACCAAGGAACACGTGCCTTCATCTCTAACCTTTATGGAGGTTCTGTAACAGATAAAGATGTGACCAAATATACAACTGATGATCCTAAATTCGTCAAAGGTCTTGAGAAAGCAGCTGGCTGGATCAAAGACGGTTTGTTGAACAACGGTTCACAATTTGACGGTGGAGCAGATATCCAAAACTTTGCCAACGGTCAAACATCTTACACAATCCTTTGGGCACCAGCTCAAAACGGTATCCAAGCTAAACTCTTGGAAGCAAGTAAAGTAGAAGTGGTAGAAGTACCATTCCCATCAGATTCAGGCAAACCAGCTCTTGAATACCTTGTAAACGGATTTGCAGTATTCAACAACAAAGACGACAAGAAAGTTGCAGCATCTAAGAAATTCATCCAATTTATCGCGGATGATAAAGAATGGGGTCCAAAAGACGTTGTTCGTACAGGTGCCTTCCCAGTGCGTACTTCATTTGGCAAACTTTATGATGACAAACGTATGGAAACAATCAGTGGTTGGACTAAATACTACTCACCATACTACAACACTATCAATGGTTTTGCTGAAATGAGAACACTTTGGTTCCCAATGTTGCAATCTGTATCAAATGGTGACGAAAAACCAGCGGACGCTTTGAAAGCCTTCACTGAAAAAGCTAACGAAACAATTAAAAAAGCTACAAAACAATAAGCACTAAATCAGATTGATCCCTCCCTTTTCCCTGTGCATAGTCTATGTAAGAAAAGGGAGGATTTTGTTTGAAATGGTAGGAACTGTCACGAAATTAAAATGAAGTTCTTACATAAGCGAATCTTAAAAAATTTCATTTTGATTTTAAAACAGTTCAAGAAAGTCAAAAAATTATTCTATTTGAAAGAGAGGTGCCGACTGTGAAAGTCAATAAAATTCGTATGCGGGAAACAGTGATTTCCTACGCTTTCCTAGCACCAGTGTTGTTCTTCTTTGTCATTTTTGTATTGGCTCCTATGGTGATGGGATTCATTACAAGTTTCTTTAATTACTCTATGACAAACTTTGAGTTTGTAGGCTTAAATAACTATATCCGTATGTTTAAAGACCCTGTCTTTATGAAGTCTTTGATTAACACGGTTATCCTGGTTATTGGATCTGTACCAGTTGTTGTTCTATTTTCACTCTTTGTAGCATCGCAAACTTATCATCAAAATGCCATTGCCAGATCCTTCTACCGTTTCGTCTTCTTCCTTCCTGTTGTAACAGGTAGCGTTGCCGTAACAGTTGTTTGGAAATGGATCTATGACCCACTATCAGGGATTCTAAACTTTGTCCTCAAGTCAAGTCATATCATCAGCCAGAACATTTCTTGGCTGGGAGACAAACACTGGGCTTTGATGGCGATTATGATTATCCTTTTGACAACTTCAGTTGGTCAGCCGATTATCCTTTATATCGCTGCTATGGGAAATATCGACAATTCATTGGTTGAAGCGGCGCGTGTCGACGGTGCAACTGAATTTCAAGTTTTCTGGAAGATTAAATGGCCAAGCCTTCTTCCAACAACCCTTTACATTGCAATCATCACAACAATCAACTCATTCCAATGTTTCGCCTTGATTCAGCTTTTGACATCAGGTGGTCCAAACTACTCTACAAGTACCTTGATGTACTACCTTTACGAAAAAGCATTCCAATTGACAGAATACGGTTATGCAAACACAATTGGTGTCTTCTTGGCAGTCATGATTGCAATCGTAAGCTTTGTTCAATTTAAAGTACTTGGAAACGACGTAGAATACTAAAGAAAGGAGACAGCTATGCAATCTACAGAAAAAAAACCATTAACAGCCTTTACTGTTATTTCAACAATCATTTTGCTCTTGTTGACTGTGCTGTTCATCTTTCCATTCTACTGGATTTTGACAGGGGCATTCAAATCACAACCTGATACAATCGTTATTCCTCCTCAGTGGTTCCCTAAAATGCCAACCATGGAAAACTTCCAACAACTCATGGTGCAAAACCCTGCTATGCAATGGATGTGGAACTCTGTGTTTATCTCATTGGTAACCATGTTCTTAGTTTGTGCAACCTCTTCTCTAGCAGGTTATGTATTGGCTAAAAAACGTTTCTATGGTCAACGTATCCTATTTGCCATCTTCATCGCTGCTATGGCTCTTCCAAAACAAGTTGTCCTCGTACCATTGGTACGTATCGTCAACTTCATGGGGATCCATGATACTCTCTGGGCAGTTATCTTGCCTCTGATTGGATGGCCATTTGGTGTCTTCCTTATGAAACAATTCAGCGAAAACATCCCAACAGAGTTGCTTGAATCAGCTAAAATCGATGGTTGTGGTGAGATTCGTACTTTCTGGAGTGTAGCCTTCCCAATTGTAAAACCAGGGTTTGCAGCTCTTGCAATCTTTACCTTCATCAATACTTGGAACGACTACTTCATGCAGTTGGTTATGTTGACTTCACGTCAAAACTTGACTATCTCACTTGGGGTTGCGACTATGCAAGCCGAAATGGCAACCAACTATGGTTTGATTATGGCGGGTGCTGCTCTTGCAGCCGTGCCAATCGTAACAGTCTTCCTAGTCTTCCAAAAATCCTTCACACAAGGTATTACTATGGGAGCTG
The DNA here is from genome assembly GCA_905221185.1 of bacterium. Lineage (GTDB taxonomy): Bacteria > Bacillota > Bacilli > Lactobacillales > Streptococcaceae > Streptococcus. Next base: position 104,433 of record CAJNCE010000003.1, read on the forward strand.
TCAAAGGTTAAGAAAAGTAAACTGGTGTGTCAAGATGGCGGAAGTAGTCTTGGCATACTATGGAAATATAGAGTTATAAGTGTCTACAAAATGGAGGGTATGCAGTTACTTTATGAAGTTTTGTTAGACACTTATCAACTTAAGAATGGTTTTAGTTAACTATCAGAAACGAAGGAAAGAGTATGATTTTTGACGATTTGAAAAACATCACCTTTTACAAAGGGATTCATCCCAATTTAGACAAGGCTATCGACTATCTCTATCAGCACCGTAAGGATTCTTTCGAATTAGGAAAGTATGAGATTGATGGGGACAAGGTCTTTCTAGTTGTTCAGGAAAATGTCCTCAATCAAGCTGAAAATGATCAATTTGAGCATCATAAGAACTATGCAGACTTGCATTTGCTGGTAGATGGGCATGAATATTCAAGCTACGGTTCACGTATCAAAGATGAAGCAGTAGCATTCGACGAAGCGAGTGACATTGGTTTTGTCCATTGTCATGAAAAATACCCACTCTTGTTGGGCTATCACAATTTTGCGATTTTCTTCCCAGGAGAACCACACCAGCCAAATGGCTATGCAGGTATGGAAGAGAAGGTTCGCAAATATCTTTTTAAAATTTTGATTGATTAAAAAATCAGGAGGAGCAAATATGGCACAAAAAGGAGTAAGCCTTATTAAGGCAGCATTTGATACAGACAACTTTCTCATGCGTTTTAGTGAGAAGGTCTTGGATATCGTGACAGCCAATCTTCTTTTTGTCGTCTCTTGTTTGCCCATCGTGACGATTGGAGTGGCTAAAATTAGCCTCTACGAGACCATGTTTGAGATTAAGAAGAGCAGACGAGTGCCTGTCTTTAAAATCTATCTAAGAGCTTTCAAGCAAAATCTGAAACTAGGTCTTCAGCTAGGTCTGCTTGAGTTGGGCATTGTTTTGTTGAGTCTTTTAGACCTCTATCTCTTCTGGGGGCAGACAGCTATGCCTTTCCAAATGGTGAAAGCTATTTGCCTAGGCATTCTTATCTTCCTCACTATCGTGATGCTGGCTAGCTATCCAATCGCTGCGCGCTATGATTTGACTTGGAAAGAAGTGCTACAAAAAGGGCTTATCTTGGCAAGTTTTAACTTTCCTTGGTTCTTCCTTATGTTAGTCATTCTTTTCCTCATTGTGATGGTTCTTTATCTGTCCGCCTTCAGTCTACTTTTAGGTGGCTCAGCCTTCCTACTCTTTGGGTTTGGCTTATTAGTCTTTATCCAGACTGGATTGATGGAGAAAATTTTTGCAAAATACGAATAGGATGGCTTGTTTCTGAAACTACTTTCAAGCTTTAAACGTTTCAAAATACATATCGAAACTAAAATCTAAGTGTACACCAGATGTTGAAAGCGTTTTTTACAAGGTGTATACTAAACACGTAAAGAATAAATGCTGCTTCTAGCAGAAAAAAGAAATCTTAGGAGAAAATCTATGTCAGATTTAAAAAAATACGAAGGTGTCATTCCAGCCTTCTACGCATGTTATGATGATCAAGGAGAAGTAAGTCCAGAGCGTACGCGTGCTTTGGTTCAATACTTCATTGATAAAGGTGTTCAAGGTCTTTATGTCAATGGTTCTTCTGGTGAATGTATCTACCAAAGCGTTGAAGACCGCAAGTTGATTTTGGAAGAAGTCATGGCGGTTGCCAAAGGTAAATTGACTATCATTGCTCACGTAGCTTGTAACAATACCAAAGACAGTATGGAACTTGCTCGCCACGCAGAAAGCTTGGGTGTAGATGCCATTGCAACGATTCCACCGATTTACTTCCGCTTGCCAGAATACTCAGTTGCTAAATACTGGAATGATATCAGTTCTGCAGCTCCAAACACAGACTACGTTATCTACAACATTCCTCAATTGGCAGGCGTTGCTTTGACTCCAAGTCTATACACAGAAATGTTGAAGAATCCACGTGTTATCGGTGTTAAGAACTCTTCTATGCCAGTTCAAGATATCCAAACCTTTGTCAGCCTTGGTGGGGAAGACCATATTGTTTTTAACGGTCCAGATGAACAGTTCCTAGGTGGACGCCTCATGGGTGCTAAAGCTGGTATCGGTGGTACTTATGGCGCTATGCCAGAACTCTTCTTGAAACTTAATCAGTTGATTGCTGACAAAGACTTGGAAACAGCGCGTGAATTGCAGTATGCTATCAACGCAATCATTGGTAAACTCACAGCAGCTCATGGAAATATGTACGGTGTAATCAAAGAAGTCTTGAAGATTAATGAAGGCTTGAATATTGGTTCTGTTCGTTCACCATTGACACCAGTGACTGAAGGAGATCGCCCAGTTGTAGAAGCAGCTGCTCAATTGATTCGTGAAACCAAGGAGCGCTTCCTCTAATCCATAAGGAGGTATTTATGACACACTACGTTGCAATTGATATCGGTGGAACCAATATCAAATATGGTTTGATCGACCAAGAAGGCCAACTTGTTGAATCCCATGAAATGCCAACTGAGGCGCATAATGGTGGACCCCATATCTTAAAAAAAACCAAAGATATCGTAGCCAGCTATCAAGAAAAAGGCCCAGTAGCAGGTGTTGCTATTTCTTCTGCGGGGATGGTGGATCCGGATAAGGGTGAGATTTTCTATGCTGGTCCTCAAATCCCTAACTATGCAGGCACCCAGTTCAAAAAGGAAATCGAGACTAGCTTTAATATTCCTTGTGAAATTGAAAATGATGTCAACTGTGCAGGTCTGGCTGAGGCAGTATCTGGTTCAGGTAAGGGAGCGAGTGTCACTCTTTGCTTGACCATTGGAACCGGTATCGGTGGTTGCCTGATTATGGATGGAAAAGTCTTCCATGGATTTAGCAATTCAGCTTGTGAAGTCGGTTATATGTACATGCAGGATGGTGCTTTCCAAGACCTCGCCTCTACGACAGCCTTGGTGGAGTATGTAGCAGCAGCTCATGGAGATCCAGTTGACCAGTGGAATGGCCGACGCATTTTCAAGGAAGCTACCGAAGGAAACAAAATCTGTATGGCTGGTATTGACCGTATGGTAGACTATCTAGGAAAAGGTCTGGCAAATATTTGCTATGTAGCTAATCCAGAAGTGGTCATTCTAGGTGGCGGTATCATGGGACAAGAGGCTATCCTCAAACCGAAAATCCGCACAGCTTTAAAAGATACCTTGGTACCAAGCCTAGCTGAAAAAACACGATTAGAATTTGCCCATCACCAAAATACAGCAGGTATGTTGGGTGCCTACTATCATTTCAAAACAAAACAATCCTAGTTTGGCTAAGCCAAACTAGGATTTTCTAATCAAGTTCCCTTGACTTTCTTTATAATTGTGAGATAATAAATAAAATATATAAAGGAATTGTATAAAATGGCTATAGCAAATTCAAGTAAAGTTGTGACCTTCCAAGCTAATAGAGAATTAGTAAATGATGCCATGGAAGTGTTAAAAGAAAATAATCTCTCTCTTTCATCAGCACTAAGATTATTTTTAAAGAATGTTGCCGTAACAAATGAAGTAGATTTACTGAGTGAAGAGGAATTGGAGAAGGAGTATTTATTTAGGCAATTACAAGCAGAAGTTCAAGAAAGTTATGCCAAGATTGAGGCTGGAAATTACTTGACAGATGAGGATGTCGTGACACGCTATGAATTATAAAAGATATAGGATTTTGTATTCTCCTAGAGTGATTGATAGTCTGGATAAAATATATCAGTATATAGCGGAGGAAATTGGTTCTGTAGAGGCTGCGAGACGAAAAGTAGCCAATATTAGAAAAGATATTAATCGGCTAGAAATTTTCCCCCAAGCTGGATTTGATGCCGATGAAAAATTTGGTAAGAAATTAGATCCTCACTATCAAACGCGAGGATTGACCTTGAGTAAGGATTACATCGTATTATATACAATTGTTGAGGATACTGTAAGGCTTGCTTATTTACTCCCTTCAAAAAGTGATTACATGAAATTATTTAAGACTAAGTCAAGATACGACTAATTCATAATCTAGAAGAGGGATGTTTGGTGATGAATAAAAATCCTAGTTTGGCTCAGCCAAGCTAGGATTTTCTGATACGTTTTTGTCTACGATAGCCGTTAAGTTTTTTATTTTCCCAGTAGCTATTAAAGATTTTCTCCTTGCTTTCACGATTGATTTCTAAAAAGTAGGCATAAATCAAATCAATAAAGAAGAGCATTGGAAGTTGAGCGGATATTCGTTGGATATAGGAAGGCTGGCTGTGGGTGGCTACAAGAACAGTCTCTGTGTAGGCCTGACTATCTTTATTGGGAACACTTGTAAAGAGCACAGTCTTTGCTCCCATCTCCTTGGCATCTAATAGGCTATCTAAAATAGAAGGAGTTGTGCCAGAAAGGGAGAAACCGAGTACGAGACAATTTTCGTCCATAATGCTGGTTGTCCAGGCAAAGCCGTCTTGATCGGTCAAAGCTTCGCAGACCACACCCAGACGCATGAACCGCAATTTCATTTCACGAGCGACAAGGCCAGAACTCCCTGTTCCGAAGAAGTAGACACGCTCAGCATCTTCGATTAGCTGGGCAATTCGTTCTAGTTGGATTTCGTCAATCAAGTCCTGTGTTTGTTCCCTCATATTGCTATAACTTCTGAGGACTCGTTTGGTCAGTGGACTGTGCTTGGAGACTTGGTTGGCTTGATTTTCTGCCTGATGTTGGTATTGGAAAATGAATTCTCGGTAGCCAGTAAAGCCACATTTTTTAGCAAAACGGGTCAAAGCAGCTTGAGAAATATGTAATTTTTGGGTGACCTGCTGGGAGGAAAGGTCATCTTGGATGGTTTCAGCTTGCAAAAAATAGCGAGCGATTTCTTGCTCAAGGTCTGTCATTTCTTCAAAATGTGAATCAATGACAGTTGCGATATCTGGTTTGTCCATAGGGAAGGCTCCTTTAAATGAGTCGTGTTGGAAAAAGACTAGATTATTGAACTTTTACATTCATTATAACATATAATATAGGGATGAATAAATAAAAACGTATCTTACCTTAAAAACGAAAAAAGCTTCTTTCTTTTCCATAATTTTCTGCTCAAATTGTGGTACAATTAAGAGTAAGATTTTAATTATACTCTTCGAAAATCCAATTCAAACTACGTCAGCTTTATCGGCAACCTCAAAGCTGTACTTTGAGCAACCTGTGGCTAACTTCCTGGTTTGATCTTTGATTTTCATTGAGTATTAGAAATGAGACTGATTTGTATGAGAAAATTTAATAGCCATTCGATTCCGATTCGGCTTAATTTATTGTTTTCAATTGTCATTTTACTTTTTCTGACCATTATTGGTCGTTTGTTGTATATGCAGGTTCTGAACAAGGATTTTTATGAAAAAAAGCTAGCTTCAGCTAGTCAGACCAAGGTTACAACCAGTTCCGCTCGTGGGGAGATTTATGATGCTAGTGGCAAACCTTTGGTAGAAAATACGTTAAAGCAGGTTGTTTCCTTTACGCGTAGCAATAAAATGACGGCTAAAGATCTGAAAGAAATCGCTAGTCAGTTACTGGGATATGTGAGCATCACTTCGCCAAATTTGACAGAACGCCAGCTGGCAGATTATTATTTAGCTGATCCTGAGATCTATAAAAAAACAGTAGAGGCTCTCCCAAGTGAGAAACGCTTGGATTCAGATGGTAATCGTCTATCCGAATCAGAACTGTATAACAATGCGGTCGATAGCGTTCAAGCGAGTCAACTAAACTATACAGAGGATGAAAAGAAAGAAATCTATCTTTTTAGTCAGTTAAATGCGGTTGGAAACTTTGCGACAGGAAGCATTGTGACGGATTCTTTGACAGATACCCAGATTGCTCTGATTGCCTCCGCTTCCAAGAAATTACCTGGTATCAGTATTTCTACTTCTTGGGAAAGAAAAGTTTTAGAAACTTCCCTTTCCTCTATAATTGGTAGTGTGTCGAGTGAAAAAGCTGGTCTCCCAGCGGAAGAAGCGGATGCCTATCTTAAAAAAGGTTATTCTCTTAATGACCGTGTTGGGACTTCTTACCTGGAAAAACAATACGAGGAAACCTTACAAGGAAAACGCTCGGTGAAAGAAATTCATCTAGATAAGTACGGTAACATGGAAAGTGTTGAAAATATCGAAGCTGGTACTAAAGGGAATAATATTAAACTGACAATTGATTTGGCCTTCCAAGATAGTGTGGATGCTTTGCTGAAAAGTTATTTCAATTCAGAGTTGGGAAATGGTGGGGCCAAGTATTCTGAAGGCGTGTATGCAGTCGCCCTTAATCCCAAAACAGGTGCTGTTTTATCCATGTCAGGGATCAAACATGACTTGAAAACAGACGAGTTAACATCGGATTCCTTGGGAACGGTAACCAATGTCTTTGTCCCAGGTTCGGTTGTCAAAGCAGCGACCATCAGCTCTGGTTGGGAAAATGGAGTCTTGTCAGGAAACCAGACCTTGACAGACCAGTCCATTGTCTTTCAAGGTTCAGCTCCAATTAATTCTTGGTATACTGCCTTTTCTGTGCCAATGCCGATTACGGCGGTTCAGGCTCTAGAGTATTCATCCAATGCTTATATGGTCCAAACAGCCTTAGGTCTTATGGGGCAGACCTATCAACCTAATATGTTTGTCGGCACCAGCAATCTAGAGTCTGCTATGGGGAAACTGCGTTCAACCTTTGGCGAATATGGCTTGGGGTCTGCGACCGGGATTGACCTACCAGATGAATCTACTGGATTTATTCCCAAAGACTATGATTTTGCCAATTACATCACCAATGCCTTTGGGCAGTTTGATAACTATACGCCGATGCAATTAGCTCAGTATGTGGCAACTATTGCAAATGATGGTGTTCGTGTGGCTCCTCGTATTGTTGAAGGTATTTATGGCAATAATGATAAGGGAGGACTAGGTGACTTGATTCAGCAACTGCAACCGACAGAGATGAATAAGGTCAATATATCTGACTCCGATATGAGCATCTTGCACCAAGGTTTTTATCAGGTTGCCCATGGAACTAGTGGGTTGACAACTGGCCGTGCCTTTTCAAATGGTGCCTTGGTATCCATTAGCGGAAAAACGGGTACAGCCGAAAGTTATGTGGCAGATGGTCAGCAAGCAACCAATACCAATGCGGTGGCCTATGCCCCATCTGATAATCCCCAAATCGCTGTTGCAGTGGTCTTTCCTCATAATACCAATCTAACAAATGGTGTAGGACCTTCCATTGCGCGTGACATTATCAATCTGTATCAAAAATACCATCCAATGAACTAGAAAGGAAATTATGCTTTATCCAACACCCATTGCCAAGCTGATTGACAGTTATTCTAAGTTACCAGGTATCGGGATTAAGACGGCTACGCGTCTGGCTTTTTATACGATTGGGATGTCTGATGATGATGTCAATGAATTTGCCAAAAATCTCCTTTCTGCTAAGAGAGAATTGACCTACTGTTCTATTTGTGGTCGATTGACTGATGATGATCCTTGCTCTATCTGTACTGATCCGACTCGTGACCAGACAACGATTTTGGTGCTAGAGGATAGTCGTGATGTGGCGGCCATGGAAAATATCCAAGAATACCATGGACTCTATCATGTCCTGCATGGACTCATTTCTCCTATGAATGGTATTAGTCCAGACGATATCAATCTCAAGAGTCTCATGACTCGTCTGATGAATAGTGAGGTTTCAGAGGTAATCGTAGCAACCAATGCCACAGCAGATGGGGAAGCGACATCTATGTATCTCTCTCGTCTTCTCAAGCCGGCTGGGATCAAGGTTACTCGTCTGGCACGAGGCCTCGCTGTCGGAGCAGATATCGAGTATGCGGACGAAGTCACACTCTTACGAGCCATTGAAAATCGGACAGAGTTGTAAGTTTAGACAAATTAACGCACTCAATTCATTTATACAAAAATCACGGAGACCGACAGTTGTTTTATCGGTCTCTTTTTAGATTTATTGAAGACCAGTATCAGGTTCAAGTTTCAAAAAAGAAGCAAATATGATATACTAAAGAGCGAGTATTCTAGTAGAATTAGGACAAATAATATGAAACAAACGATTATTCTTTTATATGGTGGACGTAGTGCAGAGCGTGAAGTCTCTGTCCTTTCAGCTGAAAGTGTGATGCGTGCGGTCAACTACGACCGTTTCACAGTCAAGACTTTCTTCATCAGCCAGTCAGGTGACTTTATTAAAACGCAAGAATTTAGCCATACTCCGGGGCAAGAAGACCGTCTCATGACCAATGAAACCATTGATTGGGATAAGAAAGTTGCACCAAGTGCTATTTACGAAGAAGGTGCAGTGGTCTTTCCAGTTCTTCACGGCCCGATGGGAGAAGATGGCTCTGTTCAAGGATTCTTGGAAGTTTTGAAAATGCCTTACGTTGGTTGCAACATCTTGTCATCAAGTCTTGCCATGGATAAAATCACGACCAAGCGTGTTTTGGAATCTGCTGGTATTGCCCAAGTTCCTTATGTGGCTATTGTTGAAGGCGATGATGTGACTGCTAAAATTGCTGAAGTGGAAGAAAAATTGACTTATCCAGTCTTCACCAAACCATCAAACATGGGTTCAAGTGTTGGTATTTCTAAGTCTGAAAATCAAGAAGAACTCCGTCAAGCCTTGAAACTTGCCTTCCAATATGACAGCCGTGTCTTGGTAGAGCAAGGGGTGAACGCCCGTGAAATCGAGGTTGGCCTCTTGGGGAACTACGATGTCAAAAGTACGCTGCCAGGAGAAGTGGTCAAGGATGTTGCCTTTTATGACTACGATGCCAAGTATATCGATAACAAGATTACCATGGATATTCCAGCAAAGATCAGTGATGATGTGGTAGCTGTCATGCGTCAAAATGCAGAAACAGCCTTCCGTGCGATTGGTGGACTTGGTCTCTCTCGTTGTGATTTCTTCTATACAGATAAGGGCGAAATTTTCCTAAACGAGCTCAATACCATGCCAGGTTTCACCCAGTGGTCTATGTATCCATTACTTTGGGACAATATGGGAATCAGCTACCCAGACCTAATCGAGCATTTGGTTGACCTTGCTAAGCAAAGTTTTGACAAGCGCGAAGCGCATTTGCTATAAAAATGAAAGAGAGGGTAGAAGTCAGAACCATCACTGCCAGGTGATCAGAGTTCTCGGACTTCGACCCTTTTTAAAGGAGTAGAAATGAAATTAACAATCCACGAAGTTGCCCAAGCTGTTGGAGCTAAAAATGATATTAGCATCTTTGAGGACACCCACTTAGAAAAGACTGAGTTTGACAGTCGTTTGATTGGTACTGGAGATTTATTTGTGCCACTTAAAGGTGCGCGTGATGGTCATGACTTTATCGAAACAGCCTTTGAAAATGGCGCAGCAGTAACCCTGTCTGAGAAAGAGGTCGCAAATCATCCTTACATTTTAGTAGATGATGTTTTGACTGCCTTTCAACAACTAGCTGCTTATTATCTTGAAAAAACGGCTGTTGATGTCTTTGCAGTAACAGGTTCAAATGGCAAGACAACCACTAAGGATATGTTGGCACACTTGCTATCAACAACCTACAAAACCTACAAAACACAAGGTAACTACAATAACGAGATTGGCCTTCCTTACACAGTTCTTCATATGCCTGAAGGGACAGAAAAGTTGGTCTTGGAGATGGGTCAGGATCACTTGGGAGATATTCATCTCTTGTCAGAATTGGCCCATCCAAAAACAGCCATTGTGACCTTGGTTGGAGAGGCTCATTTGGCCTTTTTCAAAGACCGTTCGGAAATTGCTAAAGGAAAAATGCAAATTGCTGATGGCATGGCTTCAGGTTCCTTGCTTTTGGCACCAGCCGACTCCATTGTAGAGGACTACTTGCCAACGGATAAAAAGGTGGTTCGTTTTGGGCAAGGAGCAGAGTTGGAAATTACAGACTTGGTTGAGCGCAAGGATAGTCTGACCTTTAAGGCTAATTTCTTGGAACAAGCCCTTGATTTGCCAGTGACTGGTAAGTACAATGCCACTAATGCCATGGTTGCATCCTATGTTGCCCTGCAAGAAGGAGTTTCAGAAGAACAAATTCGTCAGGCCTTCCAAAATCTTGAATTGACGCGTAACCGAACTGAGTGGAAGAAGGCAGCCAATGGAGCAGATATCCTATCAGATGTTTACAATGCCAATCCCACAGCCATGAAGCTGATTTTAGAGACTTTTTCTGCCATTCCAGCTAATGAAGGGGGCAAGAAAATCGCTGTCTTGGCTGACATGAAGGAACTCGGTGACCAGTCTGTTCAGCTCCATAACCAGATGATTTTGAGTCTCTCGCCAGATGTGTTGGATACCGTTATTTTCTACGGAGAAGACATTGCCGAATTGGCCCAACTTGCCAGTCAAATGTTCCCAATCGGCCACGTTTACTACTTCAAGAAAACAGAAGACCAGGACCAATTTGAAGACCTAGTTAAGCAGGTCAAGGAAAGTCTAGGAGCTAATGACCAAATCTTGCTTAAGGGCTCTAACTCCATGAACCTAGCCAAGTTGGTAGAAAGTTTAGAACATGAAGACAAGTGATTTTGTCAAGTATTTGCAAAGAATGATTGCCCTTACAGATACTGGCTTAACCTTTACAAAGGATCCTTTTGACCGTGAGCGCTACGAGGACTTGCGAGGTCTTTTATCTGAAATGTTGAATCAGGGATCAGACCTGGATGCAAAAGAAGTGGCAGAAGTCTTGAAACCAACTTCCGCTTATGCGACTCCTTTAATGGACGTCCGTGCTTGGATTGTTGAGGATGAAAAAATTTGTCTGGTTAGGGGACAAGGAGAGGATAGTTGGGCTCTGCCAGGTGGCTTTGGTGAAGTCGGCTATTCTCCAACCGAAAATATTCTCAAGGAAATTGAAGAAGAAACCGGTTTTGAAGCCAAAGTTGAAAGACTGCTAGCTGTGTTTGATACCAATCGTTTCCAACTACAGAGTAAACAATATGCAAAGTTTGTTTTTGAATGTGAGTTTCTCGATGGACAATTCCAAGAAAATCAAGAAATTGCAGACCTTCAATTTTTTGCTATTGACCAACTGCCGATCTTATCTGAAAAACGTATTACCAAGGAGCAAATAGAGATTCTTTGGCAGGTTTATCAAGGTCAGAGGGAGCAATATCTTGATTAAGAAGATGATTATCGTATTTCTAAATTCATTTTTGACAAATAGCATGGTATAATAATATGCAGGAAAATTTTGAAACATGAGGAAGACTAGATGAATTTATGGGATATTTTCTTTACGACTCAGGCAACAGAGCCACCCAAGTTTGATCTTTTTTGGTATGTTAGCCTATTTACGCTTTTAGCCTTAACCTTTTATACAGCTTATCGTTATCGTGAAAAGAAGGTTTACCAACGATTTTTCCAGATTTTACAGGCCGTTCAGTTAATCCTTCTCTATGGTTGGTACTGGGTCAATCATATGCCACTGTCAGAAAGCTTACCCTTTTACCATTGCCGTATGGCTATGTTTGTGGTGCTCTTGCTTCCTGGTCAGTCCAAATATAGGCAGTATTTTGCATTACTAGGAACATTTGGGACATTAGCCGCCTTTGTTTATCCAGTGCCAGATCCTTACCCATTCCCGCATATTGCGATTTTATCCTTTATCTTTGGACACTTAGCACTCTTGGGAAATTCACTGGTTTATCTCTTGAGACAGTACGACTCGAGAATGCTAGATGTGAAAAGAATTTTTCTTATGACCTTTGGACTAAATGCCTTGATTTTTGTGGTCAATTTGGTAACAGGTGGAGATTACGGATTCTTGACCAAACCGCCATTGGTCGGAGATCACGGCTTAGTGGCTAATTATTTAATCGTTTCTCTGGCCTTGTCAGCAGCGATTACTTTGACCAAGAAAATCTTGGAACTATTTTTAGAGCAAGAAGCAGAAAAAATGATTGCAAAGAAAGCTTAGAAATGAGCTTTCTTTTTTGGCAATAGACAGATTGTCGTTGGCTACATAGAACAGAAAAATTCTTGTAAAAGAAAAGTGAAAAATTGGCTAGTAAATTTAGGAAAAACTAAGCACAATCAGATTTTTTGTGTTATAATATTTTGTGAATAGCTATGCCCATGTTTAGCTATGGAATATTACGAAGTGAGAAACTTGGAAGATAGAGAGGATGCGATGTAATGGCTAGAGAAGGCTTTTTTACAGGTCTAGATATTGGAACAAGCTCTGTCAAGGTGCTTGTAGCCGAGCAGAGAAATGGTGAATTAAATGTAATTGGCGTGAGTAATGCCAAAAGTAAAGGTGTAAAGGATGGAATTATTGTTGATATTGATGCAGCAGCAACTGCTATCAAATCAGCCATTTCCCAAGCAGAAGAAAAGGCAGGCATTTCGATTAAATCAGTGAATGTCGGCTTGCCTGGTAATCTTTTGCAGGTAGAACCAACTCAAGGGATGATTCCAGTAACATCTGATACAAAGGAAATTACGGATCAAGATGTTGAAAATGTTGTCAAATCAGCTTTGACAAAGAGTATGACACCTGACCGTGAAGTCATTACCTTTATTCCTGAAGAATTTATTGTGGATGGTTTCCAAGGAATTCGTGACCCACGTGGCATGATGGGGGTTCGCCTTGAAATGCGTGGCTTGCTTTATACAGGACCTCGTACTATCTTGCACAATTTGCGTAAGACGGTTGAGCGTGCAGGTGTTCAGGTTGAAAATGTTATCATTTCGCCACTAGCAATGGTTCAATCAGTTTTGAACGAAGGTGAACGTGAATTTGGTGCGACAGTGATTGATATGGGGGCAGGGCAAACGACTGTCGCTACAATCCGTAACCAAGAACTCCAGTTTACCAATATTCTCCAAGAAGGTGGAGATTATGTAACTAAGGATATCTCTAAAGTCTTGAAAACTTCTCAGAAGTTGGCTGAAGGTTTGAAATTAAACTATGGAGAGGCTTATCCTCCTCTTGCAAGTAAAGAAACCTTCCAAGTAGAGGTTATTGGGGAAGTAGAACCTGTTGAAGTGACAGAAGATTACTTGTCAGAGATTATTTCCGCACGAATCAAGCATATCTTTGAACAAATCAAACAAGATCTAGAAAGAAGACATTTATTGGATCTTCCTGGTGGAATTGTTTTGATCGGTGGAAATGCTATTTTACCAGGTATGGTAGAATTGGCTCAAGAAGTCTTTGGTGTCCGTGTGAAACTCTATGTTCCAAACCAAGTTGGTATTCGCAATCCAGCCTTTGCGCATGTGATTAGTCTATCAGAATTCGCTGGACAATTGACAGAAGTCAATCTTTTGGCTCAAAGAGCAGTCAAGGGTGAGGTTGCTCTGACTCATCAACCAATTAGTTTTGGAGGAATGATTCAGAAAACAACTCAGTTTGTACAATCAACGCCTGTTCAACCAGCCCCTGCTCCAGAAGTAGAGCCTGTGGCGCCTACAGAACCAATGGCGGATTTCCAACAAGCTTCACAAAATAAACCGAAATTAGCAGATCGTTTCCGTGGCTTGATCGGAAGCATGTTTGACGAATAAAGAGGAAAAATAAATTATGACATTTTCATTTGATACAGCTGCTGCTCAAGGTGCAGTGATTAAAGTAATTGGTGTCGGTGGAGGCGGTGGCAATGCCATCAACCGTATGGTCGACGAAGGTGTTACAGGCGTAGAATTTATCGCAGCAAACACAGATGTACAAGCATTGAGCAGTACAAAAGCTGAGACTGTTATTCAGTTGGGACCTAAATTGACTCGCGGTTTGGGTGCAGGAGGTCAACCTGAGGTTGGTCGTAAAGCTGCTGAAGAAAGTGAAGAGACACTGACTGAAGCTATCAGTGGTGCAGATATGGTCTTCATCACTGCTGGTATGGGAGGAGGATCTGGAACTGGAGCTGCTCCTGTTATTGCTCGTATCGCTAAAGATTTGGGCGCCCTTACAGTTGGTGTTGTAACACGTCCTTTCGGTTTTGAAGGAAGCAAACGTGGTCAATTTGCTGTAGAAGGAATCAATCAACTTCGTGAGCATGTAGATACTCTATTGATCATCTCAAACAACAACTTGCTTGAAATTGTTGATAAGAAAACTCCACTTCTTGAAGCACTTAGCGAGGCAGATAACGTTCTTCGTCAAGGTGTTCAAGGAATTACTGATTTGATTACAAATCCTGGTTTGATTAACCTTGACTTTGCCGATGTGAAAACAGTTATGGCAAATAAAGGGAACGCTCTTATGGGTATTGGTATCGGTAGTGGAGAAGAACGTGTGGTAGAAGCAGCTCGTAAGGCAATTTACTCACCACTTCTTGAAACAACTATTGACGGTGCTGAGGATGTTATCGTCAACGTTACTGGTGGTCTTGATTTAACCTTGATTGAAGCTGAAGAGGCTTCACAAATTGTGAACCAGGCAGCAGGTCAAGGAGTGAACATCTGGCTCGGTACTTCAATTGATGAAAGTATGCGTGATGAAATTCGCGTAACAGTTGTTGCAACTGGTGTTCGTCAAGATCGTGTTGAAAAGGTTGTGGCTCCACAAGCTAGACCTACTACTAACTACCGTGAGACAGTGAAACCAGCTCATTCACATGGCTTTGATCGTCATTTTGATATGGCAGAAACAGCTGAATTGCCAAAACAAAATCCACGTCGTTTGGAACCAACTCAAGCATCTGCTTTTGGTGATTGGGATCTTCGCCGTGAATCGATTGTTCGTACAACAGATTCAGTCGTTTCTCCAGTTGAACGCTTTGAAGCCCCAACATCACAAGATGAAGATGAATTGGATACACCTCCATTTTTCAAAAATCGTTAAGTAAATGAATGTAAAAGAAAATACAGAACTTGTTTTTCGAGAAGTCGCAGAGGCGAGTCTGAGTGCTCACCGTGAGAGTGATTCAGTCTCTGTCATTGCAGTTACCAAGTATGTAGATGTACCGACAGCGGAAGCCTTGCTTCCGCTAGGTGTTCATCATATCGGTGAAAACCGTGTCGATAAGTTTCTGGAGAAATATGAAGCTTTAAAAGATCGAGATGTTACTTGGCATTTGATTGGTACCTTGCAAAGACGTAAGGTGAAAGATGTCATTCAATACGTTGATTATTTCCATGCCTTGGATTCAGTTAAGCTAGCAGAGGAAATTCAAAAAAGAAGTGACCGAGTCATCAAGTGTTTCATTCAGGTAAATATTTCTAAAGAAGAAAGCAAACACGGTTTTTCGAGAGAGGAACTGCTGGAAATCTTGCCAGAGTTAGCCAGACTAGATAAGATTGAATATGTTGGTTTAATGACCATGGCACCTTTTGAGGCTAGCAGTGAGCAGTTGAAAGAAATTTTCAAGGCGACCCAAGATTTACAAAAAGAAATCCAAGAAAAACAAATTCCAAATATGCCTATGACCGAGTTAAGTATGGGAATGAGTCGTGATTATAAAGAAGCGATTCAATTCGGTTCCACCTTTGTTCGTATAGGTACAGCATTTTTTAAGTAGGAGAGAACCATGTCTTTAAAAGATAGATTCGATAGATTTATAGATTATTTTACGGAGGATGAGGATTCAACGATTCCTTATGAAAAAGGAAATGAACCCGTGTTTACTCCAGTAAATTCTTCACAGGAACCGGCTCTCCCAATGAATCAACCTTCACAGTCTGCTGCTGCAAAAGATAGCAATATCACTAGACTGCATGCACGACAACAGGAATTGGCAAATCAGAGCCAGCGTTCAACGGATAAGGTAATTATAGATGTTCGTTATCCTAGAAAATATGAAGATGCAACAGAAATTGTTGATTTATTGGCAGGAAACGAAAGTATTTTAATTGATTTTCAGTATATGACCGAGGTACAGGCCCGTCGTTGTTTGGACTATTTGGATGGGGCTTGTCATGTTTTAGCTGGTAATCTGAAAAAGGTAGCATCTACTATGTATCTGTTAACACCAGTGAATGTTATTGTGAATGTAGAAGATATTCGTTTACCAGATGAAGAACAAAATGGTGAGTTTGGCTTTGATATGAAGCGTAATAGAGTACGATAATGATTTTTTTAATTCGTATGATTTATAATGCAGTGGATATTTACTCCCTGATTTTGGTAGCCTTTGCTGTCATGTCTTGGTTTCCAGGTGCCTATGAATCAAGTTTAGGTCGTTGGATTGTAGCATTGGTAAAGCCAGTGCTTGCTCCCTTGCAACGTCTTCCTTTACAGATAGCGGGTCTTGATTTATCTGTTTGGGTTGCGATTGTTTTGATTCGATTTTTAGGAGAAAACCTAGTTCGTTTTCTGGCGATGATAGGATGAATAAAGGGATTTACCAGCATTTCTCCATAGAAGATCGTCCATTTCTTGACAAGGGAATGGAATGGATAAAGAAGGTAGAAGATAGCTATGCTCCTTTTTTAACTCCTTTTATCAATCCTCATCAGGAGAAACTATTAAAAATTTTAGCCAAAACCTATGGTCTTGCTTGTAGCAGTAGTGGGGAATTCGTCTCGAGTGAGTATGTCCGAATTTTATTATACCCAGATTATTTTCAACCAGAGTTTTCAGATTTTGAAATGTCTCTCCAGGAAATTGTGTATTCCAATAAATTTGAACACTTGACGCATGCTAAGATTTTAGGGACAGTCATCAATCAATTAGGGATTGAACGGAAACTTTTTGGAGATATCCTAGTAGATGAAGAACGGGCGCAGATTATGATTAATCAGCAGTTTCTTCTTCTCTTTCAAGATGGATTAAAGAAAATTGGCCGTATACCCGTTTCGCTGGAGGAACGTCCTTTCACCGAGAAAATAGATAAGCTAGAACAGTATCGAGAGCTGGATTTATGTGTGTCTAGTTTTAGATTAGATGTTCTTTTATCAAATGTTTTGAAACTATCTAGGAATCAAGCAAACCAGTTGATTGAAAAGAAACTTGTCCAAGTAAATTATCATGTGGTAGACAAATCAGATTATACTGTTCAAGTCGGAGACTTGATTAGTGTGAGAAAATTTGGGCGCTTGAGATTGCTTCAAGATAAGGGACAAACAAAAAAAGAGAAGAAAAAAATAACCGTCCAGTTATTATTAAGTAAGTGAGGAATAGAATGCCAATTACATCATTAGAAATAAAGGACAAGACCTTTGGAACTCGATTCAGAGGTTTTGATCCAGAAGAAGTCGATGAATTTTTAGATATTGTAGTTCGTGATTACGAAGATTTGGTCCGCTCAAATCATGATAAGGAATTACATATTAAGAGCTTGGAAGAACGTTTGTCTTACTTTGATGAGATGAAAGATTCATTGAGCCAGTCTGTATTGATTGCCCAAGATACGGCTGAGCGAGTGAAACAAGCGGCACATGAACGTTCAAACAATATCATTCACCAAGCAGAGCAAGATGCGCAACGCTTGTTGGAAGAAGCTAAATATAAGGCAAACGAGATTCTTCGTCAAGCAACAGACAATGCTAAGAAAGTTGCTGTTGAAACCGAAGAATTGAAGAACAAGAGCCGTGTCTTCCACCAACGTCTCAAATCTACAATTGAGAGTCAGTTGGCTATTGTTGAATCTTCAGATTGGGAAGATATTCTCCGTCCAACAGCTACTTATCTTCAAACCAGTGATGAAGCCTTTAAAGAAGTGGTTAGCGAAGTACTTGGAGAACCGATTCCAGCTCCAATTGAGGAAGAACCAATTGATATGACACGTCAATTCTCTCAAGCAGAAATGGCAGAGTTACAAGCTCGTATTGAGGCAGCCAATAAGGAATTGGCTGAATTTGAAGCTCAGGCTAAACAGGAAGTGGAAGATCCAATTCCTGTAGTGAGTCCTCAAATTGAAGAAGAGCCTGCTCATCCAGTTGGTCCAATGTATGAAGAACCAGAAGTAGCTCCAGTGCATCCGACAGGTCCAACACCAGCTACAGAAACTGTTGATTCAGCACCGGGATTTGAAGCACCGCAAGAATCCGTTACAATTTTATAAGAAACGATGTGAGAACAATATCTTACCTTTATATTTCCAGCGAGCAGGAGATGGTGTGAGTCCTGCATTCCCTAATGATAAGATTATCCTCTCAAACTATCAAGTCTGAATGGAGTAAGATTTGACGTTCCCCACGTTACGGGATAAGAGGGAGAAAGATTAGGTCTTTTTCCGAATAAAGGTGGTACCACGATTTTCGTCCTTTTTGGAAGTCGTGGTTTTTAATTTGTTATTATTTATAAAGGAGATACCATGAAACTCAAAGATACCCTTAATCTTGGGAAAACAGCTTTCCCAATGCGTGCAGGCCTTCCTACCAAAGAGCCAGTTTGGCAAAAGGAATGGGAAGATGCAAAACTTTATCAACGTCGTCAAGAATTGAACCAAGGAAAACCTCATTTCACCTTACATGATGGCCCTCCATACGCAAACGGAAATATCCACGTTGGACACGCTATGAACAAGATTTCAAAAGATATCATTGTTCGTTCAAAATCTATGTCAGGATTTTATGCACCTTATATCCCAGGTTGGGATACTCATGGTCTGCCAATCGAGCAAGTTTTGGCAAAACAAGGTGTCAAACGTAAAGAAATGGACTTGGTTGAGTACTTGAAACTTTGCCGTGAATATGCTCTTTCTCAAGTAGATAAACAACGCGAAGACTTCAAACGTTTGGGTGTTTCTGGTGACTGGGAAAATCCATATGTGACCTTGACTCCGGACTATGAAGCAGCCCAAATCCGTGTCTTCGGTGAGATGGCTAACAAGGGTTATATCTACCGTGGTGCCAAGCCAGTTTACTGGTCTTGGTCATCTGAGTCTGCCCTTGCGGAAGCAGAGATTGAATACCATGACTTGCTTTCAACTTCTCTTTACTATGCCAATAAGGTAAAAGATGGCAAAGGTGTTCTAGATACAGATACTTATATCGTCGTTTGGACAACTACTCCATTTACTATCACAGCTTCGCGTGGTTTGACTGTTGGAGCAGATATTGATTACGTTTTAGTTCAACCTGCTGGTGAAGCTCGTAA
Source organism: bacterium (assembly GCA_905221185.1). Classification (GTDB taxonomy): domain Bacteria; phylum Bacillota; class Bacilli; order Lactobacillales; family Streptococcaceae; genus Streptococcus. Next base: position 123,465 of record CAJNCE010000003.1, read on the forward strand.
GTTTGTGGTTGCTGCAGAATTATTGACTAGCTTGTCTGAGAAATTTGGCTGGGCTGATGTTCAAGTCTTGGCAACTTACCGTGGTCAAGAATTGAACCACATTGTAACAGAACACCCATGGGATACTGCTGTAGATGAATTGGTGATTCTTGGTGACCACGTTACGACTGACTCTGGTACAGGTATTGTCCATACAGCCCCTGGTTTTGGTGAGGATGACTACAATGTCGGTATTGCTAATGGTCTTGAAGTCGCAGTCACTGTTGACGAGCGTGGTATCATGATGGCTAATGCTGGTGCTGAGTTTGAAGGTCAGTTCTACGAAAAGGTTGTACCAACTGTTATTGAAAAACTTGGTAAGCTCCTTCTTGCCCAAGAAGAAATCTCTCACTCATATCCATTTGACTGGCGTACGAAGAAACCAATCATTTGGCGTGCAGTTCCACAATGGTTTGCCTCAGTTTCTAAATTCCGCCAAGAAATCTTGGATGAAATTGAAAAAGTGAAATTCCACTCAGAATGGGGTAAAGTCCGTCTTTACAACATGATTCGTGACCGTGGCGACTGGGTTATCTCTCGTCAACGTGCTTGGGGTGTTCCGCTTCCAATCTTCTACGCTGAAGATGGTACAGCTATCATGACAGCTGAAACGATTGAACACGTAGCTCAACTCTTTGAGGAACACGGATCTATTATCTGGTGGGAACGTGATGCCAAAGACCTATTACCAGAAGGATTTACGCATCCAGGTTCACCAAATGGCGAGTTCAAGAAAGAAACAGATATCATGGACGTTTGGTTTGACTCAGGTTCATCATGGAATGGAGTTGTAGTAAACCGTCCAGAATTGACTTATCCAGCAGACCTTTACCTTGAAGGTTCTGACCAGTACCGTGGTTGGTTCAACTCATCACTTATCACATCTGTTGCCAACCATGGCGTAGCACCTTACAAACAAATCTTGTCACAAGGTTTTGCCCTTGACGGTAAAGGTGAGAAGATGTCTAAATCTCTTGGAAATACCATTGCTCCAAGCGATGTTGAAAAACAATTTGGTGCTGAAATCTTGCGTCTCTGGGTAACAAGTGTGGATTCAAGCAATGACGTGCGTATCTCTATGGATATCTTGAGCCAAGTCTCTGAAACTTACCGTAAGATTCGTAACACTCTTCGTTTTTTGATTGCTAACACATCTGACTTTAACCCAGCTCAAGATACAGTAGCTTACGATGAGCTTCGTTCAGTTGATAAGTACATGACGATTCGCTTTAATCAGCTTGTTAAGACCATTCGTGATGCTTATGCCAACTTTGAATTCTTGACAATCTACAAGGCCTTGGTAAACTTTATCAACGTTGATTTGTCAGCCTTTTATCTTGATTTTGCTAAAGACGTTGTTTACATTGAAGGTGCCAAATCATTGGAACGCCGTCAAATGCAGACTGTTTTCTATGACATTCTTGTCAAAATCACCAAACTCTTGACACCAATCCTTCCTCACACTGCGGAAGAAATCTGGTCATATCTTGAGTTTGAAGCTGAGGACTTTGTTCAATTGTCAGAATTGCCAGAAGCGGAAACTTTTGCTAATCAAGAAGAAATCTTGGATACATGGGCAGCCTTTATGGACTTCCGTGGACAAGCTCAAAAAGCCTTGGAAGAAGCGCGTAATGCCAAAGTAATCGGTAAATCACTTGAAGCACACTTGACAGTTTATCCAAACGAAGTTGTGAAAACTCTACTCGAAGCAGTAAACAGCAATGTGGCTCAACTTTTGATCGTGTCAGACTTGACCATCGCTGAAGGGCCAGCTCCAGAGAGTGCAGTAAGCTTTGAAGATGTGGCCTTTACAGTTGAACGTGCTGCAGGTGAAGTATGTGACCGTTGCCGTCGTATCGACCCAACAACAGCAGAACGCAGCTACCATGCAGTCATCTGTGACCACTGTGCAAGCATCGTAGAAGAAAACTTTGCGGAAGCAGTCGCAGAAGGATTTGAAGAGAAATAAGTTGAAAAGTCCAGGGAAAACTCAATCTGAGAAGAAAAGACAACTAATCTTATAGACTATAAAACGCATTGTATCAAGGTTTTGAATACCTGATATGATGCGTTTTTATAATATTAGAAGTTTATTGTCGTTTTCTTGTTTCATTAATACTCTTCGAAAATCTCTTCAAACCACGTCAGCGTCGCCTTACCGTACTTAAGCACAGCTTGCGACTAGCCTCCTAGTTTGATTTTCATTGAGTATAACTTTACATCGTTGTATATTTTTGAATTTCAAAAAGCTCATGAATCATCTGAAAAGTAGATTTCATGAGCTTTTATCTGTTGGTGTTCTAAAGGGAGTTATCAATCAAGTGTTTAAGATTTGATAGGAGACGCTCCAAAGTTAGGACTGTTTTCTGCTGGTGAGCTAGTTGGTAGAGATTTTGAAAGTAGTCTTGAATATCGTTCTCAAAATTTTGAGGTAGATGAGAGCAATTGTTTTTTGCGAACTGGAGCATGCGTTTTTCTCCTGGATGGAGCTGCTCATTGAAGGCGAAGAGCAAATCGAAATAAGAGGCAAAAAACTCACTAGTGCGGTGATTGATGCTGAGTAAATCTTGGCGTTTTAGGGCTTTTTTGATTTGTCTTGAAAAAGCTGGCATAGCTTGGTCGAGAAGTAGGGACTGTTTGTTTATGATATTCTTTTTCAGTTCAGCTGGATAAGGAAGATTGTATTTTTTCTGGAGAGCAGCATAGTGACCATCTTGATCGTAGATAATCTTACTGTTGAGCAGATTGTACCACATACAAGTAGTGTAAGAATTCTGGGCTTGGTGCTCTAAAACCACGGCTTGTAAATCTTTGTCAAATTCGTTCAAAGAGCGGTAAATTAGCTCGATTTCGATACCATTATTGAGAACACAATCGTCTTCCAATTCCCAAAATTGATTACCAATTTCCATATAGGAGCAGTATTTACTGAGAATTTCTTTTCGTATGTCTGGCGAGAGAGGAGCACTGAGGTAGACATATACATCATAATCAGAGTCTTTGTCAAAATGTTGTCCGGCCCGTGAACCTCCTAGAGCTAGAGCCTCTACTTGCTCTAGTTGAGCCAATTCTTTAAAGAGATGTTGTGGCATAATGTTAACCTTCTTTATTTTTGACATCATTCTAACAAAAAGTAAGGAGACTAGCAAGGGTGAAATGGAAATTTCTTTTCACATATTTGCTTAATTTTATTTCATATTATGCAAGTTTTTATTTTATAATTTCAGAAAATGCTTTTTTTTTTTAGCAAATATGATACAATTTTATTTGAAAAAAATAAAAAGGAGATTTTATTATGAAGTCAAAAGCTTTAGCACTTTATAGTGGTATTGTAGGTTTAGTAGGTGGTATTTACTTATTAATTGCACCATTATTCTTATTGGCTGCAGCTGTCAATACAGCAGCAACAGCAGTAGCGACTCAAAGTTCAGAATTAACAGCTTCTGCAGCAACAGCAGGTATAGCAGGTTTTCTACTTCCAACAGTATTAAAAATAGCCATTCTTGTTTGGGGAATCATCGCAATTGTTTACTATAAAGGAGAAGAGCGAGTTGGATCTGCTCCTTCTGTTCTTCTGATTGTAGGCGGTGCGGTAGGTTTGATTCCAGTATTAGGCTGGGTAGGAGGAATCCTAGCAATTATTGGTGGTTCACTATTTTTAGGAAGTCTCAAAAAATTCAAAGTTGAAGGATAAAAAATAAGGAAAAGGATTGTCAAACAGTCCTTTCCTTTTTGGTTTTGACTAGCTTTTTTGTGAAAAATTGTGTAGAATAGAATAGATAAACGAGGGGAAACCTCGGAAAATTTAAAGGAGAATCCATCTAATGGTAAAATTGGTTTTTGCTCGCCACGGTGAGTCTGAATGGAACAAAGCTAACCTTTTCACTGGTTGGGCTGATGTTGATTTGTCTGAAAAAGGTACACAACAAGCGATTGACGCTGGTAAATTGATCAAAGAAGCTGGTATCGAATTTGATCAAGCTTACACTTCAGTATTGAAACGTGCTATCAAAACAACAAACTTGGCTCTTGAAGCTTCTGACCAATTGTGGGTTCCAGTTGAAAAATCATGGCGCTTGAACGAACGTCACTACGGTGGTTTGACTGGTAAAAACAAAGCTGAAGCTGCTGAACAATTTGGTGATGAGCAAGTTCACATCTGGCGTCGTTCATACGATGTATTGCCTCCAAACATGGACCGTGATGATGAACACTCAGCTCACACAGACCGTCGTTACGCTTCACTTGACGACTCAGTTATCCCAGATGCTGAAAACTTGAAAGTGACTTTGGAACGTGCCCTTCCTTTCTGGGAAGATAAAATCGCTCCAGCTCTTAAAGATGGTAAAAACGTATTCGTAGGAGCTCATGGTAACTCAATCCGCGCTCTTGTAAAACACATCAAAGGTTTGTCAGATGACGAAATCATGGACGTGGAAATCCCTAACTTCCCACCATTGGTATTCGAATTCGACGAAAAATTGAACGTAGTTTCTGAATACTACCTTGGAAAATAAAAATTGTAAGTCTAGAATTGATTTCTAGGCTTTTTATGTTAGTATGGTAGTATGATAAGGAATAAAAAACAAGATTATGTACTGACCTACAAGCAACCAGCTTCAACCACTTACAAGGGTTGGGAAGAAGAGGCCTTACCGATAGGTAATGGTTCTTTAGGTGCTAAAGTCTTTGGACTTATAGGGGCTGAGCGGATTCAATTTAATGAAAAAAGTCTCTGGTCTGGAGGTCCACTTTCTGATAGTTCAGATTATCAGGGTGGAAATCTTCAAGATCAGTATAGTTTTTTAGCTGAGATTCGGCAGGCTTTGGAAAAGAGGGATTACAATACTGCTAAGGAATTGGCTGAGCAGCACCTAGTCGGACCAAAAACGAGTCAATATGGAACCTATCTGTCTTTTGGAGATATTTTCATAGAGTTCAGCCAGCAAGGTAATTCTCTGTCTCAGGTGACGGATTACCAGAGACAGCTGAATATCAGTAAGGCGCTTGCGACGACTTCTTATGCCTATAAGGGAACGAGATTTGAACGAGAAGCCTTTGCCAGTTTTCCAGATGATCTCTTGGTTCAGAGTTTTACTAGGGAAGGGGCGAAAACTCTAGATTTTACTATAGAACTGTCCTTGACAAATGATTTGGCTTCTGATGGAAAGTATGAGCAGGAAAAGTCTGATTATAAGGAATGTCAGCTGGATATCACTGATTCTCATATCTTGATGAAGGGATGGGTTAAGGATAATGACCTGCAGTTTGCTGGCTGTCTCGCTTGGCAAACGGATGGAGACATTAGAGTCTGGTCGGATAAGGTTCAGATATCAGGAGCCAGTTATGCCAACCTTTTCTTAGCTGCTAAGACGGATTTTGCCCAAAATCCTGCTAGCAATTATCGCAAGAAACTAGATTTGGAGCTACAAGTAAAGGACTTGGTGGAGACAGCTAAAGAAAAGGGCTATGACCAATTGAAATCCAGGCATATTCAGGACTACCAAGCCTTATTCCAGCGTGTTCAATTGGATTTGGGGTCTGATGTTGACACATCCACTACAGATGATTTGTTAAAAAATTATAAGCCACAAGAGGGGCAGGCTTTGGAGGAACTGTTCTTCCAGTATGGGAGGTATTTATTGATTAGTTCTTCCAGAGATTGCCCAGATGCTCTACCAGCTAACCTACAAGGGGTCTGGAATGCGGTCGACAATCCTCCTTGGAATTCGGACTATCACCTGAATATCAACCTGCAGATGAATTATTGGCCAGCCTATGTGACTAACCTCTTAGAAACGGCATTTCCGGTCATCAACTATATCGATGATTTGCGTGTCTATGGTCGCCTAGCAGCTGCAAGGTATGCAGGAATCGTCTCTCAGAAAGGTGAGGAGAACGGTTGGTTGGTCCATACCCAAGCGACTCCTTTTGGCTGGACGGCACCTGGTTGGGACTACTACTGGGGGTGGTCACCGGCTGCCAATGCGTGGATGATGCAAACGGTTTATGAGGCATACTCATTTTACAGGGACCAAGACTATCTCAGGGAGAAAATTTATCCCATGTTGAGGGAAACGGTACGTTTTTGGAATGCTTTTTTACATGAGGATAAGGAGGCCCAGCGTTGGGTGTCTTCTCCATCTTATTCGCCAGAACATGGTCCGATTTCGATTGGCAATACCTATGACCAATCTCTGATTTGGCAATTATTTCATGATTTTATTCAGGCTGCTCAAGAATTGGGACTGGATGCGGACTTGTTGACTGAAGTCAAAGAAAAATTTGATTTATTAAATCCTCTGCAAATCACTCAATCTGGTCGAATTAGGGAGTGGTATGAGGAGGAAGAGCAGCATTTTCAAAATGAGAAGGTGGAGGCCCAACACCGGCATGCTTCCCATCTGGTGGGACTCTATCCTGGAACTCCCTTTAGTCATAAGGGGCAAGAGTATCTTGATGCGGCGCGTGCTAGCCTCAATGATCGTGGAGATGGGGGCACAGGTTGGTCCAAGGCTAATAAGATCAATCTCTGGGCGCGTTTGGGCGATGGCAATCGATCCCATAAATTATTAGCAGAGCAGTTAAAGACATCCACCTTACCCAATCTTTGGTGTAGCCATCCTCCTTTTCAGATAGATGGTAATTTTGGTGCTACTAGTGGCATGGCAGAAATGTTGCTTCAGTCTCATACAGCTTATCTGGTGCCCCTAGCTGCCCTACCTGATGCATGGTCATCAGGTTCTGTTTCAGGCTTAATGGCACGTGGACATTTTGAAGTTAGTATGCGCTGGGAGGATAAAAAACTCTTACAGATGACCATTTTATCAAGGAGTGGAGGAGATTTGCGAGTCTCTTATCCAGGTATTGAGAAGAGTATGGTTGAAGTGAATCAAGAAAAAGCAAAAGTGAATTGCACAGAGAAAGATTGTATTTCAGTAGCGACAGCAGAAGGAGATTTTGTTCAATTTTATTTTTAAGAAGATGATAGAAGGCAGTAGTTTGAGACTGACTTTTTTGAAGGATTTGAGAATGTAATACTCTTCGAAAATCAAATTCAAACCACGTCAGCTTCGCCTTGCCGTACTCAAGTACAGCCTGCGGCTAGCTTCCTAGTTTGCTCTTTGATTTTCATTGAGTATGAGCAGTTTCCAACTAGTTGAAAAAGCGTTATAATGGTAATAGGAAGTAATTTGTTTGAGAGAGGGTGAGTCTGATGGCTTATATTGAGATGAAACACTGTTACAAACGTTATCAGGTTGGTGACACGGAGATTGTGGCCAATCGTGATGTGAATTTTGAAATTGAAAAAGGGGAGCTGGTGATTATCCTTGGTGCGTCTGGTGCTGGTAAGTCAACAGTTCTTAACCTTCTTGGGGGAATGGACACCAATGATGAAGGAGAAATCTGGATTGATGGTGTCAATATTGCAGACTATAGTTCCCATCAGAGAACCAATTACCGTAGAAATGATGTCGGCTTTGTTTTTCAGTTTTATAATTTAGTTTCAAATCTGACAGCTAAGGAAAACGTAGAACTGGCTTCGGAAATCGTTACAGATGCCTTGGATCCTGAGCAGGTTTTGACAGATGTAGGTCTGGCTCATCGTCTTAATAATTTTCCAGCCCAGCTTTCTGGAGGGGAGCAACAGCGAGTCTCCATTGCACGCGCGGTAGCCAAAAATCCTAAAATCCTTCTTTGTGATGAACCGACTGGAGCCTTGGATTATCAGACGGGTAAGCAAGTCTTGAAGATTCTCCAAGATATGTCTCGTCAAAAGGGAGCGACGGTGATTATCGTGACCCATAATAGCGCGCTAGCTCCTATTGCGGATCGCGTGATTCATATGCACGATGCCAGTGTCAAGGATGTGGTGATCAACCAGCATCCTCAAGATATTGACAGTTTGGAGTACTAGCATGATTAAGCGAAAAACTTATTGGAAGGACTTAATTCAGTCTTTCACAAGCTCCAAGGGGCGTTTTTTATCCATCTTGACCCTGATGATGTTAGGATCTCTAGCCCTAGTAGGTCTCAAAGTGACTAGTCCCAATATGGAAGAGACTGCCAATGCTTATTTAACCACTGCTCAAACCTTGGATTTGGCAGTCATGTCTAACTATGGTTTGGATCAAGCAGATCAAAAAGAACTAGAACAGATAGAGGGTGCAGAGGTTGAATTTGGCTACTTGACAGATGTGACAATGGATAATGGTCAGGATGCAATTCGGCTGTATTCCAAACCAGAGCGAATTTCAACCTTTCAGTTAAGAGAGGGGCGACTTCCGCAGTCAGACAAGGAAATTGCTTTGGCCAGTCATTTGCAGGGTCAATACAGTGTAGGACAGGAGATTAGCTTTAAAGAAAAAGAAGGCAGTCATTCCTCTTTAAAAGACCATACTTTTACCATTACTGGTTTTGTGGATTCGGCTGAAATCCTCTCCCAGCGGGATATGGGCTATGCAGGAAGCGGAAGTGGGACTCTGACAGCCTATGGGGTGATTTTGCCTAGCCAGTTTGATCAGAAAGTCTATAATATAGCACGCTTGAAGTATCAAGATTTAGCAGGCTTAAATGCCTTTTCAGTAGCTTATGAAGAAAAATCCAAGCAACATCAGGAAGAACTTGAACAAGCTTTATCAGATAATGGCAAGGCACGTCTGCAGCTCTTGAAAAAAGAAGGCCAAGAATCTATCGATAAGGGGAAAGAGACCCTTGACCAGGCACAGGCTAATTTGCAGGAAGGCAAGCGTCGTTTAGCAACTGCTCAAGCTCGTTTACAGGCTCAGGAAAGTCAATTATCTTTGCTACCTCAAGTTCAGAGAGAGCAAGCCATTGCTCAACTTACCCAAGCCAAGCAGGAATTGAGCAAGGAAGAAGATAAACTAAAGCAAGCTGAACAAAATCTAGCCCAAGAAAAGGAAAAATTAGAAAAACATCAGAAAGTTTTGGATGATTTGGCTGAGCCCAAGTATCAAGTCTATAATCGTCAGACCATGCCAGGTGGTCAGGGCTATCTCATGTACAGCAATGCTTCAGCCAGTATTCGGGCAGTGGGCAATATCTTTCCTGTAGTTCTTTATGCCGTTGCAGCCATGGTGACTTTCACAACTATGACTCGCTTTGTGGATGAAGAGCGAACACATGCAGGGATTTTTAAGGCCTTGGGCTATCGCAGTAAGGATATTATTGCCAAGTTTCTCCTCTACGGTCTAGTAGCTGGGACTGTCGGAACAGCTATGGGTAGCATACTTGGACATTATTTACTAGCCGGTGTGATTTCAAGTGTCATTACAAAAGGCATGGTGGTGGGAGAAACCCAGATTCAGTTCTATTGGACTTATAGTTTACTGGCTCTTGGCTTGAGTTGGTTGGCGAGTGTGTTACCAGCCTATCTGGTGGCTCGGAGGGAACTTCACGATGAAGCAGCCCAGCTTTTACTGCCTAAACCACCTGTCAAAGGAGCTAAAATCTTACTAGAGCGTATCGGTTTTATCTGGCGTCGTCTCAGTTTTACCCATAAGGTAACAGCCCGCAATATCTTTCGTTATAAGCAACGGATGTTGATGACAATCTTTGGTGTGGCAGGTTCTGTAGCCCTGCTTTTTGCAGGCTTGGGAATCCAATCCTCTGTAGCAGGAGTTCCGTCTAGACAGTTTCAACAAATCCAACAGTATCAGATGATTGTCTCTGAAAATCCTAGTGCGACCAATCAAGACAAGTCAGAGTTGGAAGAAGTGTTGAAAGGGCAGGATATTCAAGACTACCAGAAAATCTATTCTAAAACGTTAGACAAAGATTTCAAAGGCAAGTCTGGTCTTCAGACCATCACCCTTATGATGACAGAGAAGGAAGATTTGACTCCCTTTATCCATCTTCAAAGTCATCAGCAGGAGCTGACATTAAAAGATGGTGTCGTTATTACAGCTAAACTTGCCCAGCTGGCAGGTGTCAAAGTTGGGCAGACTCTAGAAATTGAAGGTAAGGAGCTAAAGGTTGCTGCCATTACTGAGAACTACGTTGGTCACTTTATTTATATGAGTCAAGCTAGCTATGAACAACTTTACGGACAGCTACCCCAAGCCAACACTTATTTGGTCTCGTTAAGAGATACCAGTGCTACTAGTATCGAAAGACAGGCCGGCTTACTTATGAATCAAGCTGCGGTGTCCAGCGTCGTCCAGAATGCTTCAGCCATTCGACTCTTTGACTCTGTCGCTAGCTCACTCAATCAGACCATGACTATCTTGGTCATCGTGTCGGTTCTATTAGCTATTGTTATCCTCTACAATCTGACTAACATCAACGTAGCTGAGAGAATCCGTGAACTTTCCACTATCAAGGTGCTCGGTTTTCATAATAAAGAAGTCACCCTCTACATTTACCGTGAGACGATTGTCTTGTCTCTTTTGGGAATCGTACTTGGTCTGCTCTCAGGTTTCTATTTACACCAATTTTTGATTCAAATGATTTCGCCTGCGACTATTCTCTTTTATCCGCAGGTAGGCTGGGAGGTCTATGTAATTCCAGTGGCAGCAGTAAGCATCATTTTGACATTGCTTGGTTTCTTCGTCAATCATCATCTGAGAAAGGTTGATATGCTTGAAGCCTTGAAATCTGTAGAGTAATACTATTCGAAAATCTCTTCAAATCACGTCATCTTCGCCTTGCAGTGGTTAGATTCCCAGTTTGCTCTTTGATTATCATTGAGTATAAGGCGATTGTTCTTATCTAATTGAACTTATATTTACTCGTAAACAAAAATCCTCCGTTTCAAAGAGCAGGAAACTCTTTGTGACAGAGGATTTTTTTCTATAGTTCTTTAGCAGCTGCAATTGCGGCTTCGAAGTTGGGTTCTGAGTTGATATTGTCCACGTATTCAACGTAGCGAATAGTATTGTCAGTATCAAGGACAAAGACTGCGCGTGCCAATAGGTGCCATTCATTAATTAAGAGAGCGTAATCACGTCCAAAGGAATGGTCGAAATAGTCTGAGAGCATAATGGCATTTTCAATGCCTTCAGCACCGCACCAACGTTTTTGGGCAAAGGGTAGGTCCATAGAAACAGTCAAGACGACTGTGTTATCCAGTCCAGCCAGTTCTTGGTTAAAACGGCGCGTTTGAGTTGAGCAGATGCCTGTATCGATAGAAGGCACGACACTCAAGACTTTTTTCTTGCCATCAAAATCAGCCAGAGATTTTTTAGAAAGGTCTGTTGTAGTGAGAGAAAAATCAAGTGCCTTGTCACCGACTTGTAGTTGTTTACCTGTAAAGCTCACAGGATTTCCGAGAAAAGTTACCATAAGATACTCCAATCTTTTTTCTTCCATTTTAGCTGAAACGGTCAGAATTTTCCAATGATTTGACTGGAAATATGGGCATAGAAAAAACGTCAATTCGGAAAAGAATGACGTTTTTCAGAGGCTTATTTTGCCAATCCTTCAGCAATCTTGTCAAGGTTGTATTTCATCATGTTGTAGTAGCTGTCACCTTCTTTACCTTGTTCTGCGATAGAGTCAGTAAAGATTTGTGCGTAGATTGGGATGTTTGTGTCTTGAGAAACAGTTTTCATTGGACGGTCATCCACGCTTGATTCTACAAAGAGGGAAGGAGTTTTTGTTTGGCGAAGTTTTTCAACCAAAGTCTTGATTTGGTCAGGTGTTCCTTCTTCTTCAGTGTTGATTTCCCAGATGTAGGCACTTGGGACACCGTAGGCTTTAGAGAAGTATTTGAAGCATCCTTCGCTGGTTACGATAAGTTTTTTCTCAGCAGGGATGTTGTTAAATTTCTCTTTAGCTTCTTTATCAAGCTTGTCTAGTTTTTCAGTATATTCTTTGAGATTTTTTTCGTAGAATTCCTTATTGCTAGGGTCTTTAGCGCTCAATTGTTTTGCGATGTTTTTAGCAAAAATCATCCCGTTTTCAAGGTTAAGCCAAGCGTGTGGGTCTTCTTTGCCTTTTTCGTTTTGGCCTTCAAGGTAGATAACATCAACGCCTTCGCTGACTGCAAAGTAATCTTTGTTTTCAGTTTTCTTGGCATTTTCTACCAATTTTGTAAACCAAGCATTGCCACCTGTTTCAAGGTTGATACCGTTATAGAAAATCAAATCAGCTTGAGAAGTTTTCTTAACGTCTTCAGGAAGTGGTTCGTATTCGTGTGGGTCTTGACCAACAGGAACGATACTGTGAAGATCAATCTTGTCACCAGCAATATTTTTAGTAATATCAGCGATGATTGAGTTTGTAGCAACAACTTTTAGTTTTTGACCAGAAGCTGCATCTTTTTTTCCGCTAGCACATGCTACAAGAGCAATGACGGAAAGAAAGAGAACGAGTAATGTACCTAATTTTTTCATTAGATCCTCCAATTTATTGGGGTTTTGCCCCTTATTTTAACAAATGTTTATTTTTCAGTTTCAAATATCGTTGTTTTGGAGCGATAAAGAAGCTAATGAGAAAGAAACTAGCAGCTGTGAGCACGATACTAGAACCTGCCGCAACGTTAAAGCTATAGCCGATAAAGAGTCCCAAAACTGAAGCTGTCGCTCCAAAGGTTGAGGAAAGGAAAATCATGCTTTTTAGGCTATTAGCATACAGATAAGCAGTTGCAGCTGGGGTAATCAGCATGGCTACAATCAGGATAGTTCCGACACTTTGCATGGCGGTCACAGACACGAGAGTTAGGAGCACCATGAGTAAGTAGTGATAGAAATTGACAGGCATTCCCATGGCTTTAGCCAAGAGTTCATCAAAGGAAGTTATCAAGAGTTGCTTGAAGAAAATCCAGATTAACAAGAGAATGGCTGCTCCTACACCCATAGTAATAAACATATCTGTGTCTTGGACGGCTAGGATATTACCAAAAAGAATATGGAAAAGGTCAGTTGAACTTTTAGCGACACTAATCAAGATGATACCGAGGGCTAAGAAAGAAGAAAAGGTAATGCCGATGGCGGTATCGCTTTTGATAATCGAGTTTCCCTTGATGTAGGTAATGATGATGGCAGCTAGTAGTCCAAATACAATGGCTCCGATAAAGAAATCAAGGCCCAAGATAAAGGAGAGGGCTACACCAGGCAAGACAGCATGTGAAATGGCATCTCCCATGAGTGACATCCCGCGTAGGATGATGAAACAACCTACAGCTCCAGCTACGACCCCGATGACAATGGCTGTTATCAAGGCATTTTGTAAGAAATGGAATTTTTGCAATCCATCGATAAATTCTGCAATCATAGGTCACCTCCATTGAAAAAGAGTCGATTACCGTAAGCTTCTTTGAGATTGGCTTCGGTAAAGGTTTCTTTGGTTGGACCAAAGGCAATCACTTCTCGATTGACAAGCAAGACTTGATCGAAGTAGTGGGGAACCTTGCTGAGATCGTGGTGGACGATGAGAACCGTCTTACCAGCTTTTTTCAGATCTCTCAGCGTATTCATGATGATTTCCTCACTGACTGAGTCAATCCCAACAAAGGGTTCATCCAAGAGGATATAGTCAGCTTCCTGCACCAAACATCTGGCAATCAAGACCCGCTGGAATTGACCTCCAGACAGTTGACTGATTTGACGTTCAGCGTAGTCAGCTAGACCGACAATTTCAAGGGCCTCTTGCACTTTCTTCCAATGTTTAGCATTTAAACTTCGAAAGAGGGGGATAGAGGGAAAGAGTCCTAACGAGACACATTCCTTGACCTTGATGGGAAAGTTGTAGTCGATATTGATTTTTTGTTCGACATAGGCGATTCGATGTAAGGATTTTTTCACTTCCTTGTCATCGAGAAATGCCTGACCTTGATGTGGGATAATTCCCAGCATCCCTTTTAATAATGTTGATTTCCCAGCGCCGTTTGGACCAATGATACCGGTAATTGTTGGTCCATGGAGCACTAGTGAAATATCCTTAAGTGCCAACGTTTCTTTGTAGGAGACACTGAGGTTTTCGATACGTATCATAAACTTGTATTCCTCCTGCCTCTTAATATACATTAAAAAAAAAATTAAGTCAAGTTAATTTTTCAAAAAATTAAAATAATAACTGAAAAACAATAGAAAACATCAGTTCATTTTTAATTGCATTCCAAGGTAATTTTTGTTAAGCTAAAAACAAGTACAAATGAAAGCGAGAACAAGATGATACGTTATCAAGACGATTTTTATGATGCAATCAATGGAGAATGGCAGAAGACTGCTGAAATCCCAGCAGATAAGTCTCAAACTGGAGGTTTTGTGGATTTAGACCAAGAAATTGAAGACCTGATGCTGGCGACAACAGACAAGTGGTTGACAGGAGAAGAGGTGCCTGAGGATGCTATCTTGGCAAACTTTGTCAAGTACCACCGCCTAGTCCGTGATTTTGATAAGAGAGAAGCTGACGGTATCACACCTGTTTTGCCACTTCTTAAAGAATTCCAAGAATTGGAGACTTTTGCAGATTTCACAGCTAAACTAGCAGAGTTTGAGCTTGCTGGAAAACCTAATTTCCTTCCTTTTGGTGTATCGCCAGACTTTATGGATGCCAGAATCAATGTTCTATGGGCCAGTGCTCCAAGCACAATCTTGCCAGATACGACCTACTATGCAGAAGACCATCCTCAACGCGAAGAACTCTTGACCCTTTGGAAAGAAACTAGCGCAAATCTCCTCAAGGCTTATGATTTCTCTGATGAAGAAATTGAAGACTTGCTAGAGAAAAGACTTGAATTGGACCGTCGAATTGCGGCAGTGGTGCTTTCTAATGAAGAAAGTTCAGAATATGCTAAACTCTACCATCCATATTCTTATGAAGATTTCAAAAAATTCGCGCCTGCCCTACCTTTGGATGACTTCTTCCAAGCTGTTCTTGGACAAGTACCAGACAAGGTGATCGTAGACGAGGAACGTTTCTGGCAAGCAGCAGAGCAATTCTATAGTGAAGAAGCCTGGCCTCTCCTCAAGGCAACCTTGATTTTAAGTGTTGTCAATCTTTCAACCAGCTATTTAACGGAAGAAATCCGTGTCTTGTCAGGTGCCTACAGTCGTGCGCTTTCTGGAGTTCCAGAAGCTAAAGATAAGGTCAAGGCAGCCTACCAGCTAGCACAAGGTCCATTCAAGCAAGCCTTGGGTCTTTGGTATGCCCATGAAAAATTCTCACCAGAAGCTAAGGCGGACGTGGAGAAAAAAGTAGCAACCATGATTGATGTCTATAAGGAGCGCTTGGCCAAGAATGACTGGCTGACTCCTGAAACTCGTGACAAGGCCATCGTCAAACTTAATGTCATCAAGCCTTATATCGGTTACCCAGAAGAATTGCCAGAACGCTACAAGGACAAGGTAGTGGATGAAAATGCTAGTCTTTTTGACAATGCTTTAGCTTTTGCGCGTGTGGAAATCAAGCACAGTTGGAGCAAGTGGAACCAGCCTGTAGACTACAAGGAGTGGGGCATGCCTGCTCATATGGTCAATGCCTACTACAATCCACAGAAGAACCTGATTGTCTTCCCAGCGGCTATTTTACAGGCACCTTTCTATGACTTGCATCAGTCATCTTCTGCTAACTACGGTGGGATTGGGGCGGTTATTGCCCATGAAATTTCTCACGCCTTTGATACCAACGGAGCTTCCTTTGATGAAAATGGTAGCCTCAAGGATTGGTGGACAGAGAGTGACTATGCTGCCTTCAAGGAGAAAACACAAAAAGTTATTGACCAGTTTGATGGACAGGATTCTTATGGTGCAACTATCAACGGTAAATTGACTGTGTCAGAAAACGTGGCTGACTTGGGAGGAATTGCTGCAGCGTTAGAAGCAGCTAAGCGAGAACCAGACTTCTCAGCAGAAGAATTCTTCCATAACTTCGGTCGCATCTGGCGCATGAAAGGTCGTCCAGAATTTATGAAACTCTTGGCTAGCGTCGATGTACACGCACCAGCCAAACTCCGTGTCAATGTGCAAGTGCCAAACTTCGATGATTTCTTTACAACCTATGATGTCAAAGAAGGCGACGGTATGTGGCGTTCGCCAGAAGAGCGCGTGATTATTTGGTAATGCAAAAAGTCTAGTCATCAGAAAAAGGCATCCAATCAGGTGTGAAAACCTTGATAGGATGCCTTTTAGAATAGAACGACTTGTCGAATAGTTTACTTAAATTGTGATATACATCATCATCTTGTTAGAAAAAAGGATTGAAGGTTTTTTCATGAGCGATAGTAGTAGCAGGTCCATGTCCTGGATAGACATCGTAGTTTGATAGGGTGAAAAGTTGGGTCTGGATACTGTGAAGGAGTTGCTCCATGCTACCAGTCGGAAGGTCCGTCCGTCCGATGGTTTCACGGAATAGGGCATCACCTGTCAAGACTAGGTGAGCGTCAGGAAAGACGATAGAAACACCGCCGATAGAGTGACCCGGTGTTGGCAAGACAGTGAAACGAAATTCCTCCAGTTGGTATTCTTTATGAAAGACAAAGGTGTGTTCTGCAGGTTTTGTGACCACATCTTCCATATCATCGTGACGAGGGAGACCAGAGAGATTATCGACAGGAGTGTAGAGCCAGCTGGCTTCGCTCTCTGCGATATAGACAGGAGGATTGCCAAAATTCTCGCGCACCAAGTCTAGACTCATGATATGGTCATAATGGGCGTGGGTCAATAGAATGGCACAGATCGGTTTGTTGATCTTCTCGATTGTCTGACGAATGGCGTCCCAATGGCTACCAGGATCGACAACTATGAGGTGATTTTCGCCCTCTAGATAATAGGTATTTTCATAGGCAACAGAATTGACGGTTTTATGGATTTTCATATTAGCTCCAATCTCAAAGAATGTACTAATATCAGTATAGCACAGTTGGGGAGAATAGGTAAGGATTTAGGATGAATTTAAAAACCAGCGTGACTAGATGAAGACAGGCTGGTTATCAATTTATCAATATTGGAGAGGTGTCAATTGCCCTTCATAGGTTGCATAAACTCCGTCATTAGCTTGTTTGATAGACGTGATGTTTAGAGTGCCGCCGTAGTTGGCTTCTCGTTTGTCGCTATATTCGCTATAAGTTATCCTATTGGGCAGGTTCTGGTCCTTAGCATAGTATTGAACGACTGTTTTTTTATAGCTTTGCTGGTTGAATAGGAACAAACAGCTAACTCCTAACACTAGGAGAGCAAAGATAGAAATAGCAGTTTTTTTCATAGGTGTTCTCCTTATAAACTAAAGGATAGAAGAAAGTATCTTGAGGATTTTTATACTCTTCGAAAATCTCTTCAAACCGCGTCAGCTTTATCTACAACCTCAAAGCGGTGCTTTGAGCAACCAGCGGCTAGTTTCCTAGTTTGCTCTTTGATTTTCATTGAGTATTAATTCCAAAATCCAGTCAAGGTACCAGTGTATGTGACAAGAGTTCCACTGTTTAGCTTTCGTATCTTCAAGGAAATTGGGGGAAGTCAGAAAGTCTTTGGGTTACAATATGGTTTCCGTTGGTCTATCTCTCCTTCTATCACCTAAGTTTAAAATCTAACTTCGTAATATATTATATACTAATAATTCTGAATTATCAATCAATTCTGAACTATTTTTTTCCTATTCTGTTCCAATCTAGTTTTCATATTCTTAAAAAAGTGATAAAATGGTAGGAAGAATTGGAGAGTATAGATGCCAAAAGAAGTGAATTTAACAGGCGAAGAAGTTGTCGCTTTAACCAAAGAATATTTAACGGAAGAGGATGTCCATTTTGTCCATAAGGCCTTGGTCTATGCGGTGGATTGCCATAGTGGTCAATACCGCAAATCAGGCGAGCCTTATATCATTCACCCTATCCAAGTGGCAGGTATTTTAGCCAAGCTCAAGCTGGATGCTGTAACGGTAGCTTGTGGTTTCTTACATGACGTGGTGGAAGATACTGATGCGACCTTGGACGATTTGGAAAGAGAGTTTGGTCCTGATGTGCGCGTGATTGTCGATGGAGTTACCAAGCTCGGTAAGGTCAAGTACAAGTCTCACGAAGAGCAGTTGGCAGAAAATCATCGCAAGATGCTCATGGCTATGTCTGAGGATATCCGTGTTATCTTGGTCAAACTGTCTGACCGCCTGCACAATATGCGGACCCTGAAACATCTTCGAAAAGACAAGCAGGAGCGCATTTCCAAGGAAACTATGGAAATCTATGCGCCGCTTGCCCACCGTTTGGGGATTTCAAGTGTCAAATGGGAGTTGGAAGACTTATCTTTCCGTTATCTCAATCCGACAGAGTTTTACAAGATTACCCATATGATGAAGGAAAAACGCAGAGAGCGTGAAGCCTTGGTGGATGAGGTAGTCACAAAATTAGAGGAATATACGACAGATCGTCACTTGAAAGGGAAGATTTATGGTCGTCCCAAGCATATTTACTCGATTTTCCGCAAAATGCAGGATAAGAGAAAACGTTTTGAGGAAATCTATGACCTGATTGCTATTCGATGTATTTTGGATACCCAAAGTGATGTTTATGCCATGCTTGGTTACGTACATGAGCTTTGGAAACCCATGCCTGGTCGCTTTAAAGATTATATCGCCAACCGCAAGGCCAATGGTTACCAGTCTATCCATACGACTGTTTATGGGCCGAAAGGGCCGATTGAATTCCAGATTCGGACCAAGGAAATGCATGAGGTGGCTGAGTACGGGGTTGCGGCTCACTGGGCTTATAAGAAAGGCATTAAGGGGCAGGTTAACAGCAAGGAATCAGCTATTGGGATGAACTGGATTAAGGAGATGATGGAGCTCCAAGATCAGGCTGATGATGCCAAGGAATTTGTGGATTCAGTTAAGGAAAACTATCTGGCTGAGGAGATTTACGTCTTTACCCCAGATGGAGCTGTTCGTTCCCTTCCAAAAGATTCAGGACCGATTGACTTTGCCTACGAAATTCATACCAAAGTGGGTGAAAAAGCAACGGGTGCCAAGGTCAATGGTCGTATGGTTCCACTAACAACCAAGCTCAAGACAGGGGATCAGGTCGAAATTGTCACCAACCCGAACTCCTTTGGGCCTAGTCGTGACTGGCTCAACATGGTCAAGACCAGCAAGGCGCGCAACAAGATTCGTCAGTTCTTTAAAAATCAAGACAAGGAATTGTCTGTCAACAAGGGTCGTGAAATGTTGATGGCCCAGTTCCAAGAAAATGGCTATGTAGCCAATAAATTCATGGACAAGCGCCATATGGATCAAGTTCTGCAAAAGACCAGCTACAAGACAGAAGAATCTCTCTTTGCGGCCATTGGTTTTGGAGAAATCGGTGCCATTACCGTCTTTAACCGTCTGACTGAAAAGGAACGCCGTGAGGAAGAGCGTGCCAAGGCCAAGGCTGAGGCAGAGGAGCTTGTCAAAGGTGGCGAGATTAAGGTTGAAAATAAAGAAACCCTCAAGGTCAAGCATGAGGGTGGTGTGGTCATTGAAGGTGCATCAGGTCTCCTCGTGCGGATTGCCAAGTGCTGTAATCCAGTACCTGGTGACGATATTGTTGGTTATATTACCAAGGGTCGTGGTGTAGCTATTCACCGTGTGGACTGTATGAACCTGCGTGCCCAAGAAAACTACGAGCAACGTCTCCTTGATGTGGAATGGGAAGACCAGTATTCAAACTCAAATAAGGAGTATATGGCCCATATCGATATTTATGGCCTCAACCGTACAGGACTATTGAACGATGTACTGCAAGTTCTTTCCAACACTACTAAGAATATCTCAACGGTCAACGCCCAACCAACCAAGGATATGAAATTTGCTAATATCCATGTGTCCTTCGGTATTGCTAACCTCTCTACATTGACTACGGTTGTGGACAAGATTAAGAGTGTGCCAGAAGTTTATTCTGTCAAACGGACCAACGGCTAATTGTCCTAGTTATTACTAGAAAGGCTTTTATGAAAATTATTATCCAACGGGTTAAAAAAGCCCAAGTCAGTATCGAAGGTCAGGTGCAGGGGAAAATCAATCAGGGGCTCTTATTGCTGGTTGGTGTTGGACCAGAGGACCAAGAGGAAGATTTGGATTATGCAGTTAGAAAGCTTGTCAACATGCGGATTTTTTCAGACGCAGAAGGCAAGATGAACCTGTCTGTCAAAGATATTGAAGGAGAAATCCTTTCTATTTCTCAGTTTACCCTCTTTGCGGATACTAAGAAAGGCAATCGTCCAGCCTTTACTGGCGCAGCCAAGCCTGATATGGCATCAGATTTCTATGACGCTTTCAATCAAAAACTAGCGCAAGAAGTGCCCGTTCAGACAGGCATCTTTGGAGCAGATATGCAGGTTGAGCTGGTCAATGACGGACCGGTTACCATTATCCTTGATACGAAAAATAGATAAGAAAGACCAAGCCCAGCCGGCTTGGTTTTTCTTATCTATCACAAAATATTTCAAAAAGAAATCGGTTCTTGATAAGCTTTTGGGAAGTCTCTTTTCAAGCTTTGGCAGATGCGATAGGAAGGAATGAGATGTCCTAGGATGAGGAGTGTTCCCTGAAGGAAAAGTGGGATACCCCTTAAAAATATCAAGGAGAGAATGATCAGGCTATCCCAGAGGAGGATTTGTAAGGCAAAACGCCAGAATCTCGGTCTAATCTGGGAATAGAGTTGACTAAAGTGGTCACAAAGTTGGTTGGAAAGATAGGTCAATAGCACAGGATGAAAGAAAATGAGCCAACCACTGTAAATCAAAATCCAATCCCAAGTAAGCCCCTCTTTAAATGTCAAAAATGCCAGCATGATTCCATCAATGACAAGAAGTTGAATGGTTTTGATGTAGATAATTTTTTTCATGATAAAACCTCCTTTTCCTTAGAGACACTTCCACAAAGAGATATGTTTGTCGTAATAGTCTAGATAGTTTTCTCTTAGGTAGTCAGTTGTCCTATAATATAAAGTAGAATGGCAAGCAGTGACAATTGGCATAAGAGTGGAAAATCGCTGAGAACTAATGAAGGCGAAGAGGATAAATAATAGAAAATCAATGGTGAGAACCCCTAAATAGTAGAAGCGAATCTTTTTACTGATTTGAGGATCAATCTCAGAGAAATGTTTTTTGAGTCGATTGACCAAGCGAAATAGCAGGAGTCCTTGAGCAAGGATGAAAATAAAACCAGTGAGCAAGAGCCAGTCCAAAGCTGTCTCGGGTCTAGTGCTGAAAAATGCAAATAGTAGCAAATCGATAACTGCAATTGCTGTAAAATGGATTCTAAAGAGATTTTTCATAAGATGACCTCCCTCTTTTATCTAACTTCATTCTACTCCAAAAGAATGGAAGTTACAAGTAAAATGATAAAAAATTTTAGTAAGGAGATTCTATTAGATTTCTTTATTTGAGTTTCCTCTTATTGTTTTACTTCTTCATCATTCCAGACAAATAAAGCTCCAATTGCATTGAGGATATAAAAGATATATTTTCCGATATTGGCAAAATTTCCTTGAATACCAGCCTTTGTCAGCTGAACGAAATTGTAAATCAACCAAAATCCCCACTGAGTTGTCAGTTTCAATGCGTTCAAAGCATTGGCAATGAGGGACAGTGCAAAGGCAATAGTTGTCACGTAGGCAAGGAGATTCATCTTGCCCCCATAGCCGATATAGTTGGTCACAAAGGCAAAGAGGAAGGCGATGATTGAAATGATGATGGCCGCCAATTTTAGTTGTTTTTGGCTCATTTGGTTGGGTCTGCCTTCTTGCGAAGCTTCCCATTTCTTAATCGCAAAGGTATAAATGAGGAAGGTGACAGGATAGGTGATAATGGCCGCCTTATTTCCAAGAATATAATCAATGGTGCCGGACAAAATGGTATTGACAATACCAAAGTAATTTCCCCATTTGCTTAATTTTCCCGTGAAACGAGTGGATAACATGGAAATCCCAACATTGGTTACGGAAATCAATCCAAAGGGAACAAGAGCTGTCCATGGTCCCCAGTCTACGAATTTATCGAGACGGGAGTTGAGGTAGCCAGATGCAATCGCAATCCCAACGACCAAAGCAACCCCAAAGAGGTCAAACCATTTAGATGTCGCAAAAATTTTTAGTGATTTTTTCATAGTTTAAGGTATCTTTCTTGTTTTTAACAAACATTCTACAACTAAATGAGAGTAAAATCAAATGATAGAAATAAAACCCTGAAAATCAAACTTTCAGGGTTGGTGGGGGACTTGAGAAATTAGTTGATTTTCTCGACATAGAGTTGTTTGGCAATGTCCATATTTACTTGTAAATCTTCATTTTTAGTGAGGATAGTGAAGGTATTGCTGAAGCCATCAAACTGCTTGACTTGGAGCGGATCACCGATGTGAAGTGAGTGCTTGTCCAGATAATTAAGAATGTCAAAACTATCGTGCACCCGAGTCAAACGGTAAGATCCAGCTTCTTTGATATCAGCTAGTGGTAGGTTATTGATTTCAACCAGGAGTTCTCCCTTGGCCGGAATGGTGCCTCCATGGGGACAGGTCTTGGGGAATCCTAGCAGTTTATCCAGTCTTTCCACGAATAAGTCAGAGACAGTATGTTCCAAAACCTCAGCTTCCTCGTGAATCTGGTCACTCGTATAGTCTAAATGATGGACTAGAAAAACTTCAATCAAGCGGTGCTTACGATAGAGCTCAGAGACCAGTTTAAGTCCGAGGTCTGTCAGTAGATAGCCACATTCCTTGTCCTTAAGGATGAGGTTTTCACTTTTCATTCGTTTAATCATTTCAGTTACGGCAGGGGGAGAGACCTGCATGCGGGCAGCAATTTCCTTGTTGGTAATTTTATGCAGGTCTATGCCAATTTCATAAATACATTTTAGATAATCTTCTTTATTCGGGGTCATTCGCTTCCTCTTGTCTAATATCTTTATCTAGTATATCAAAAAAAGCTAGATTTCTCTAGCTGTGACTTTTTATGTTATACTTATTGCAAGAGAAAAAACGAGGAGATAAATATGACAAAAATAGCTCTTCTTTCAGATATTCATGGAAATACTACCGCTTTGGAGGCTGTTTTGGCAGATGCACGGCAGTTAGGAGTGGATGAATACTGGCTTTTGGGAGACATTCTCATGCCAGGGACAGGGCGTAGAAGGATTTTGGACTTGTTGGATCAACTACCGATTACGGCTAGAGTTTTGGGAAACTGGGAAGACAGTCTGTGGCATGGTGTCCGTAAGGAATTGGATAGTACTCGTCCCAGTCAACGCTATCTCTTACGCCAGTGCCAGTATATTTTAGAGGAAATTTCCCTAGAAGAAATTGAACTGCTCCACAATCAACCTCTTCAGATTCATCGTCAGTTTGGAGATTTGACAGTGGGAATTAGCCATCATTTGCCTGATAAGAACTGGGGTCGAGAGTTGATTCATACTGGAGCACAAGAGGATTTTGACCGCTTGGTGACCAATCCCGCTTGTGATATTGCTGTTTATGGCCATATTCACCAGCAGTTGCTTCGTTACGGGACTGGTGGACAATTGATTGTCAATCCAGGTTCGATTGGGCAGCCTTTCTTTCTAGATGCTCAGTTGCGGAAGGATTTACGGGCCCAGTATATGATTTTGGAATTTGATGATAAGGGCTTGGTAGATATGGATTTCCGACGGGTGGACTACGATGTGGCAGCTGAATTGCAGCTAGCTAAAGACCTGAAACTCCCTTATTTTGAGGTTTACTATGAAAGTCTGGTCAATGGTATCCACCATACTCATAATCAGGAATTTCTGAGAGAATTAGCCCAGAAAGAGGGCTATGATAGGGAATTAGATGCCTGGTTGAAAAGTGGTAACGATTGACATTACAACTAAAAAGGGTATAATAAAAGAAAAAGAAGAGTAGAGGTAGGCTAGCCTCGTAAAAAGGAGAAGAGTATGCAAATTCCAAGTAGATTTACCATTGCGACTCATATGCTGATAATTATTGCCCTCAAGGGGAAGGAAAGCAAGGTTACTAGTGATTTTTTGGCTGCTAGTGTTGGGGTTAACCCTGTCATTATCAGAAAAACCTTGTCCCAATTGAAGAAGGCAGAGCTGATTTCAGTAGCGCGTGGAACAGGGGGAACAGAGATTGTCAAGGACCTCAGGGACATTAGTCTTTTAGATGTTTATCAGGCGGTTGAATGTCTTGGTAAGACAGGTCAACTCTTTAGTTTTCATGACAATCCAAATCCAAATTGCCCAGTCGGAGCTCATATTCATGAGGTTTTGGATCAAAAATTGGAGAGAATCCAGCGAGCTATGGAGGCTGAACTTGGTCAGACCAGTCTAGAACAAGTCGTGGCCGATGCAGAGAGTCAGATGAAGGAGTGAGAGGGATAGATGCCCTCTTTTTCTGCTTTTTCTTTTTGGATAATTATGATAAAATCTACTTACAAAAGGAGGAAATGATGTATCTTTTTGCAGGAATTATTGTAGCCGCATTTGTCTTTTCATTTTGGAAGGATAACAGAAGTCTTTGGAATCCAGCCTTATTTTTACTATCTCTCATCTCAATCTATTTATCTGTGGGCCATTTTTTTTATCAGAATGGATATGAAAAGGTTCACATATTCTTTTTGTTATTTACCTTTGTCTTCCTTCCTTTTCTGCTTTTTCTTAGTGGGTTCTTTTTAATCTATAATGGAGTCATCTTACTGAAACGAGAAGGACGTTCCAAAGCTAATTATTTTTCTATGTTACTTGGTTTTGTTATCTTGATATTTTTTGGGATCATGTCATTTAGATTGTGGGATAGGAATGAGCTATTTTCTACAAATCACTTTCTGAATCTCCTATTTCTCTTTACGACTTATTCTTATTTTCTTTTCGGTTTTGCTTTTGCAGGATTTCTGCTTTATTCTATCCTGTACCTGTTTATTCCTAAAAAGAAAAGCTATGACTTTATCATTATTCATGGAGCTGGCTTGTTAGACGGAGAAAGAGTGACACCCTTACTCAAGCGTCGGATTGATAAGGCAATCGAGGCCTTCAGGGCTTCTCCTAATCCAAATGTTAAACTGATTGCAAGTGGAGGTCAAGGAGAAGATGAGAAGATTTCTGAAGCGCAGGCCATTTGTAATTACATCTTAGAAGAGACAGATGTCAGTATGGAATCCATTCTTCTGGAAGACAAGTCCAGAACGACCTATGAGAATTTATTGTTTTCAAAAGAAGTGGGAGAACAATTGGTTGAAAATCCTTGTTTCCTCTTTGTTACTAATGACTATCATGTCTTTCGTACTAGTACCTATGCCCGTAAGCTAAATATGAAGGGAGATGGGCTCGGATGTAGGACGGCAGGCTACTACATACCATCTGCTTTTATTAGGGAGTACGTGGCCCTCTGTGTCAAAATGAAATGGCTTTTCCTTGCCTTTTATCTCTTGCTATTAGCCCTCATTTTGATAGCCTACAAAGGGATTCTTTGGTAGTCAGATTCTATTTAAAAAGACTTAGAATGCGCATGAAAGTCTGTATTCTAGGTCTTTTGTTTTATATATATTTGATTTTTGAAAGGTATTATCTATTCTTCCAGGCTTGGTAACGGGTATCAATCAATAATTGGGTAAGGCGTCCCATGGTTTCCCTTTCTTCTGGAGTGAGGGCTTGAGCTTGGACAAAGAGATGATGAATGTGTTCAATAGCCTTGAAGGAAGACAGGTCATTGATGGAGCTAATCCCAGCATCTAGAATGGTGCCAAAGAAAAGGTCGAAGTAGAGCTGGAGTTCCTCGTCAGGGACTGTCGCTACCCATTCTTTGAAGGTTGTGTCTACTTGTTGACTATCGCTGTTGGTCTTATCCAGTTGGACGAAGTGCTTGTCCTCAATCTGCCAACTAAATGTATCATGCTGGGCGATGCCACCTAAGGCAGTACTATGAACGATGATTTGGTGGGCAGGAATTTCCAGCATTCTACCGATAATGGAACCTTGTGGAATGAAGACCTTGGTTCTATCCATTATCCTTTGATAACCTTCGGTCTGTGTCAATTCTTGATGGAGACCAGGCGCATCAAATGTATAGACTTCGGTAATCTGATTTTGCAAGCTTTGCTCAATTTGACTAGCCGCATAGATAGCTAGATTTCCTCCCTTGGAATGCCCAGCTAGAATGACTTTTTTCCTAGGGTGGTGGACAAAAAAGTTTTCTAAATAGCGGAGGGCGTGCTTTTGAGCAGGAATTTCCTTCATATAGGTCAGGTGGAAATCTTCCTTCCAACCAATGATACTGTCGTCAGTCCCACGAAAGACAATCAGATAGGTATCGAGGGTGAGGCGGTAAGTCATAGCCGCAAATTGCTTTTGCAGTTCAGGGTCGATGTCGTTGATAAAATGGGAGAGTTTGCAATTTTTGAAGCGTTTGTGTTGAGCTAGTTCATCTAATAACTGGAGGCGATTTTTGCTGGTAAGCATGTTAGGCTCTCTTGGAACCTGAGACGCCAGGTCTAAAAGTCGCTGAGGAGTTGAGGAGACTAGATTATCAAAGGGGAGGTAGGTGGTTTCTGTTAAGGCTAGAATGTCTAATTCATTTAAAGGTAGGTCGTAAAAGGAATCGTATGCGACATCTTTCAGGTAGTCAAAAATATTGGCCATAAGTGCTCCTTTCTTTTTATTTATCTTATCAAATTTCCCTTAAATTAGCTACTAGGATTGCATCACTTTGTTGGCTAAAAACAAGCTCTTTCAAATTCAGTTTCAGGTCTTCTAGCATGGAAAAATCTGTTATAATAATAGAAAAGGAGGAGCGCATGCATAAGATTTTACTAGTAGAAGATGATCAGGTTATTCGTCAACAGGTCGGCAAAATGCTCTCTGAATGGGGATTTGAAGTGGTTTTGGTAGAAGACTTTATGGAAGTTTTGAGTCTTTTTGTCCAGTCGGAACCTCATTTGGTTCTCATGGATATTGGCTTGCCCTTGTTTAACGGCTATCATTGGTGTCAGGAGATTCGCAAGATTTCTAAGGTGCCGATTATGTTTCTGTCTTCCAGAGACCAGGCTATGGATATTGTTATGGCGATTAATATGGGGGCGGATGACTTTGTGACCAAACCTTTTGACCAGCAGGTTCTTCTAGCCAAGGTTCAGGGCTTGTTACGTCGTTCCTATGAGTTTGGTCGTGACGAGAGTTTACTGGAATATGCCGGTGTGATCCTCAATACCAAATCCATGGATTTACATTATCAAGGGCAAGTCTTGAATTTAACCAAGAACGAATTCCAGATTTTACGCGTCTTGTTTGAGCACGCAGGCAATATCGTAGCGCGTGATGACCTCATGCGGGAACTTTGGAACAGTGACTTTTTCATTGATGATAATACCCTCTCTGTCAATGTCGCTCGTTTGCGTAAAAAATTGGAAGAGCAGGGCTTGGTAGGATTTATCGAGACCAAGAAAGGGATAGGGTACGGACTGAAGCATGCTTGATTGGAAACAATTTTTTCTAGCCTATCTGCGCTCCCGTAGTCGTCTGTTTGTCTATCTGCTGGCTTTGGCGTTTCTAGTTTTGCTCTTTCAGTTTTTATTTGTCAGTTTAGGAATTTACTTTCTCTACTTTTTCCTCTTGTGTTGCTTTGTAACCATCTTATTTTTCACTTGGGACGTATTGGTGGAAATGCAGGTCTATCGCCAGGAAATTCTCTATGGAGAGAGGGAAGCCAAATCTCCATTGGAAAGAGCTTTAGCAGAAAAATTAGAAGCGCGTGAGATGGAACTCTACCAGCAGAGGTCAGATGCAGAAAGAAAACTGACGGATTTGCTGGATTACTATACCTTATGGGTTCATCAGATTAAGACCCCCATTGCAGCTAGTCAACTCTTAGTTACAGAAGTAGCTGACCGCCAACTGAAGCAGCAGTTAGAACAGGAAATTTTCAAGATAGACTCCTATACAAATCTAGTCTTGCAATACCTGCGTTTAGAAAGTTTCCATGATGATTTGGTCTTAAAGCAGGTTCAAATTGAGAACTTGGTCAAGGAAATACTGCGTAAATATGCCCTTTTCTTTATTCAAAAAGGCTTAAGTGTCAATCTACATGACCTTGATAAAGAAATTGTGACGGATAAAAAGTGGCTGCTAGTGGTCATTGAGCAAATCATCTCTAACAGTCTCAAGTACACTAAGGAAGGTGGTCTGGAGATTTATATGGACGGGCAAGAGCTTTGTATCAAGGATACGGGAATCGGAATAAAAAACAGTGATGTTCTCCGAGTCTTTGAACGTGGCTTTTCAGGCTACAATGGTCGCCTAACCCAGCAGTCCTCTGGACTTGGCCTTTACCTATCTAAGAAAATTTCTGAAGAACTGGGTCATCAGATTCGTATCGAGTCTGAGGTCGGAAAAGGAACGACAGTGCGGATTCAGTTTGCTCAAGTGAACTTAGTCCTTGAGTGAGAAGAGACAATGAGTTTTTACCCAATCTCTTTTTGCTATATTTCAGGATATTTGAAGACTGTTTTTTACAAAACCAATAATAGAATTTTTAATACGGAATATAGTATAAATACTGGTTCAAAGTGAAGTTTTGTATGCTTTATACTTTTGTTGAGCATAAAATCTATAAACTAAGGGTGAATTACAAAAATTAATTTGAGATGAAGTGAATTGTAGACTTGGGAAATGTCTCCTATTCGATTTCAGAATGAATCGTTGATACAGGATTAAAAGAACTGCAGCTTTCTTTTTATTTTGAATGAGATAGGTGTATATAGATTTGTGTAACTGGTGTAGAACTGTTTCCAAAGAATTATTGAATGTATCGAATACACACATTCTATTGATTTTGAACCAGTTTTTAATTTCTAAATGTTATAATAGTTTTCTCAAGTAAAAGGAGACTGCCATGATTGGAGACAATATAAAATTCTTACGAAAATCACATAATCTGATATAAACAGAATTTTCACGGATTGTGGGTGTGTCACGAAATAGCCTAAATCGTTAGAAAAACTGAAAAAGCTTACTTTCATTCAATAGAAGTATTGGAAATATTCATTTTACATCTATCAAAGAAACATGGGATAGACCTATATTTTACAAAATAGCAAATTATATTTTGAATGATAGTAAAAACTGCAGTACTTGTGTGATTTACAATTATTGCACTCAATGTCCGAGTATCGCACTATCTGAAATAGGGAATAGTAGAGATTGTTCTGCGATATGTAAAAAAACGCATTAGCAAGGAGTATCGTATATGCTACCATATCTTAAAACTATTAGATGGTATCTCTTCTTTAATTTTCTTTTTGGTGTAGTATCGAATATCTGCACAGCTTTGTTACCGTATTTCACGCAGGCATTAATCAAAGGGGATTATCAAGTAGCTCTATATGGTTACTCTATGTCAGTGGCAGGCTATTTGAGTTGTAACTATATCCAAATGATACTTGATTGGAAGCAGGGGATTATCTTTTCGACTACTTTGAAAAATGAGTGGTTTCGTTCACTTCTGGGACTCAGTCACCACGATTTCAAGCAGAAAACAGTAGCAGAGTATATTTCCTATCAATCTAATGACCTAGATTCGTTGGAAAAGGATTACCTTCCTCCATTGATGAGTTTTATCAAACAAATTTTACGTATCATCATTTACGCTTTCATTATTAGCAGAACAATTAATCCTATTGTATCACTGATTTTAATCTTTTCTACTGGAATTAGTATTCAAATTCCTAAAATCGTTGGGAAGTTGACCGCTAATCGTAGACAGGTTTACTTGAAAAAACAAGGAGATTACTATCGAACTTTGGAGGATTTGCTCATGGGACATCATTTGGTAAATAAACTAACTATGTCGCATTTTTTGAATCAACAAAAGAGTTCTCTAAAGAATTTGCAGGATAAGTATTTTAAGTATGGTTTGACAAAAATTACAGGCATCTTATTGACAGGTGTTTCTTTTGAATTCATTAGTCTTGTTCTGTTTATTTATTTAGCCTACTCTCTATCTCACCAGCAACTCGGTATTCCTGAGGTGGTGGCGAGTTTCGGATATATTAATGCTTTTTCTGAACCAATACAGGAAATCCTTTATGATTTACAAATGTTAGAGTCCGTAAAGCCTGTAATCAAGAGTTTTCAAAACATTGTTGGGAGACCCGTTTCAGTTCAAGCACCTCAACATTCTTTTGATACGATTACTTTGAAAAACATTTCCAAACAACTGGGAGAATCAAAATTGATAATTACTTCCGCTACGATTCAAAAAGGGGATAAAATTGCGCTTATTGGTAAGAATGGGTCTGGAAAAAGTAGTCTGCTCAACATTTTAAATGGAACAGATGAAGATTTTGAAGGACAAATTGTGCTAGATGGGCTTGTTTTGGACCATCTTTGGGGAAGATTCGGTATGATTCTGCAACAAGAACATACATTTATTTCGAGTTATGAAAATAATGTAACGCTATTCAATAGTTTCAATGAAAAATTCAGAGAAGAAGATTTTGAAAAAATTCCACCACAATCCCTGTCAGGTGGTCAGCAACAACGAATGTATTTAAATCGTGAGAAAAATCGTAAAAATCCATTGCTTATCCTAGACGAACCTTTCTCTGCCTTGGATACTAATCAGTTTAAAATGGAATTGGAAAGAGTTCTGGAACTACCAAGTGCCGTCATTGTTACTTTACATCGCCAAAATGAATTATTAAGTAAGTTTGACCAAGTTTGGGAAATTAAGAATGGAGAACTTGTAATTGTGAAATAGTTAAATTATAAAGAATAAAACGCATAGTAGTATCAAGGTTCAGGAGATACCGTTTTTCCTTCTTCGGATAAGGAAACAAAAATTTCTTGCTTCATCTATCTGTTCAATTGATAGATTTCCTCAGAGAAAGACTGTAAAATTTTTGATATAACGTTAAGGATGGACTGACGGATAGTTAGAGGATAATTTTCAACAGAATAACAGGTGAGAATTAAAAATATGTAAGATTGGACAGAACTCTCTCTACCCTCATCCATGCAGAAACAAGATTATATGAAATAAAAGGAGTAACCAATGACCGGAAACTATTCAACACGTGAATACCGTGAGAAATTATATGATGATCTTCATGTTCGATTAAGAGATACAGTGATTTTGATGTGTGCGATTTTTATTGCCTCTATAGGTTTAAATATGAATTCAACAGCTGTCATTATTGGAGCCATGTTGATTTCCCCTCTTATGACGTCGATTGTTGGACTGGGATTCGGTTTAGCTATTTTTGATACGCGTTTAATCAAGCAATCTTTAGAGGTTTTATTTACTCAAGTATTGGTCAGCTTGCTTGTCTCGACTCTGTATTTCTGGATTTCTCCCTTATCTTATGCAAGTAGCGAATTGATTGCACGAACCTCTCCAACCATTTGGGATGTTCTCATAGCTATTGCTGGTGGGATAGCAGGTGTAATTGGGTCAAGGAAAAAAGAAGCAAACAATATCGTGCCAGGAGTAGCTATTGCAACAGCTCTAATGCCACCTATCTGTACTGCAGGTTATGGTTTAGCTAATGGAAATGTACGATTTTTATATGGGGCTCTCTATCTTTTCTTGATCAACTGTGTCTTCATCATGCTAACAAACATTGTTGGAACAAGAATTTTGATGAGGAAATCTCCCTTAAGTTCATTTAAAGAGCTAAACATTAAAATGAGAATTGGGTTGATATCCTTGATTGTATTATTGATTCTTCCAGCCAGCTATTCAGCAGTCACTCTGACGATAGATCAAGCGCGAAAAGAAGGAATCAAACAGTTTGTAGGAAAAGAATTCGCCAATCACACGGTCATTAATCAAGTCTACAAGTCAAGGGACAATGAATTAGTCTTGACGGTTGTTGGAGATCTGATTTCAGAAGAAGAATTAGAAACGATCCACCAAAAACAAGCCTCTTACGGTATTCAATCTGTTCAATTGAAAGTCAATCAAGTCCATAATTCGACAAAATTAGATAGTGAGATGACCAAGGAATTTTATGAAACCATTAACAAGTATATCGATCAAAAACTCTCTGAAAAGGATTCACAAAAAGATCTCGTAAAAGAAAATGAAGCAGACAAGGATTGAGGATATTGACCTTATCTAACTCATGAAAGCAAATCTTGTGTGGTGGTTTGACCAATTACTACTAAATCAGGTTAAGTAAAATATAAAAAGCAACAGCTGAAATAGTTGTTGCTTTTTAGGTAGCTAGGATTTTATCCCAGGTTTTATATCTTATTTCTCAACGCGTGATTTGTTGGCGATATCAGCAAGGATAGCTTGAACAAAGTCATCAACTGAGACAGTTTGTGTTTCTTTTTGGCCATAACGGCGAACGTTGACTGTTCCGTCTTCCATTTCCTTGTCTCCAACAATCAATTGGTATGGAATTTTGCTGGTTTGTGAAGCACGGATCTTGAATTGCATTTTTTCATTGCGCTCATCTACGTCTGCACGGACACCACGGTCACGGAGTTTCTTAGCCACTTCCCAAGCGTAGTCCACGTGTTTTTCGTTAGAAACTGGGATGAGGGTTACTTGGTGTGGTGCAAGCCATGTTGGGAAGGCACCCTTGTAGTTCTCAATCAAAATAGCTGTGAAGCGTTCCATAGTTGAGATAACTCCACGGTGAATCATAACTGGACGGTGTTCTTCACCATCAGCTCCGATATATTTAAGGTCGAAGCGTTCTGGAAGCAAGAAGTCAAGCTGGATAGTAGAAAGAGTTTCTTCTTTTCCAAGGGCTGTCTTAACTTGGATATCCAATTTTGGTCCGTAGAAGGCTGCTTCGCCTTCGGCTTCAAAGTAGTCAACACCCATTTCATCAAGAGCTGCACGAAGCATAGTTTGGGCATTTTCCCACATTTCGTCATTGTCAAAGTACTTGTGAGTATCTTGAGGGTCACGAAGAGAGAGGCGGAAGCGGTATTCAGTCAAGTTGAAGTCTTCATAAACATCGATAATCAACTGAAGGGCACGTTGGAATTCCTCTTGGATTTGTTCTGGAGTTACAAAGAGGTGACCGTCGTTGAGTGACATTTCACGCACACGTTGAAGACCAGTGAGGGAACCAGATTTTTCGTAACGGTGCATCATACCGATTTCAGCGATACGGATTGGCAATTCGCGGTAAGAGTGAACATGGTGTTTGAAGACTTGAATGTGGTGTGGACAGTTCATTGGTCGAAGGACGAATTCTTCCCCGTCACCCATGTCCATAGTTGGGAACATGTCTTCTTGGTAATGATCCCAGTGACCAGAAGTCTTGTAAAGCTCAACAGAAGCAAGTGGTGGAGTGTAGACGTGTTGGTAGCCTGAAGCCAACTCCTTGTCGACAATGTAGCGTTCCAATTCACGACGGATAGTTGCACCGTTTGGCAACCAGAATGGAAGTCCTTGACCAACCTCTTGTGAAATCATGAAGAGGTCAAGCTCTTTACCAAGTTTACGGTGGTCACGTTCCTTAGCTTCTTCACGCATTTGAAGGTAGTTCTTCAAGTCTTTCTTGTCAAACCAAGCTGTACCGTAGATACGTTGCATCATAGCGTTGTCGCTATTTCCTCGCCAGTAAGCACCTGCTACATGGAGAAGGTGGAAGATTTGGATACGGCCTGTTGATGGGACGTGAGGTCCACGGCAGAGGTCCACGTATTCACCCTGACGGTAGATAGTCAAACCACCCTCGTCTTCTGAATGTTCTTCAATCAATTCTAACTTGTAAGGGTCGTTCTTGAAGATTTCACGAGCCTCGTCTTTAGTAACTTCTTCACGAATTGATGGGAAGTTTTCTTTGACAATTTTTTGCATTTCTTCTTCGATACGAGGAAGGTCTTCGTTAGAGATTTGACCAGCTGTGTTATCAGTATCGTAGTAGAAACCATCTTCGATAGCTGGACCAACTCCCAAGTGAATGTCTGGGAAAAGGCGACGAGCTGCTTGAGCAAACAAGTGAGCAGCTGAGTGACGCAAGATTGGAAGGGCATCTTCGTGATCAGGTGTCACGATTTCGATGCTTCCATCTTCAGTGATAGCACGAGTTGTGTCGATGAGTTTGCCGTTGAATTTACCAGCCAAGGCTTTTTTAGCTAGGGAATTGCTGATAGATTGGGCAATTTCAAAAGTTGTAACGCCAGATTCGAATTCACGAACAGCGCCATCTGGGAAAGTAATATTAATCATGATGTTCTCCTTACTTATATTATTTACGAATGTGTTAACCCTATTCTGAAAACAGGGATAGAGGATTGTGAAAGCTAGAAAAACAAAAAAACGACATCCTAAAAAGGACGTCGCAACGTGGTTCCACCTTCATTTATGTACCTCAAAAGAGAGGGACACCTCTGATTGGCTCTAACGTGGCCACCGTTTTATGTTTTCATAAAAAACTCAAGAGTAGTATCAGTTTAGGCTCTCTATGCGTTTCCAGCAACCACGCACTCTCTAGTAGAAAGGGGCTAAGTGACTTGTCTCTATGGATTATTATAGCATGATTGTGAGATTTTTCAAGGATTTTGTGAAAGTTTTTTGTTTTTCATTTTTGTAGAATATGCTTGATGCCAATACCGGAAGCCATGCCCACCAGAGCCAAGGTTTCATAGGCTAAAAAGTAGAACCAGATAAATTCACCAAAGGTTATGCTAGTAAAGCAAAAGAGCAGTCCGTTACCAATTAACCACCAAAGTGAGAAACGGAAACGGTAGCTATAGAGTAGCGATATAATCAAGATTACCAGAGGTGTAAAGAAGAGAATATTATTTACGTAGAGACTCTTGAGTGTAAGGGAGTCAGAAACGATTAGTGATAACAACTCATAAAGTGGCCAGTAAAAGAAAAAGATGACCAAATAGTAGGGGAGATGGGAATAGAATCTAGGCATGATAATCACCTCGTTTTAAAAAACAGACAATTTAGATTTCTTACCATAATCATTATAGCATATTTAAAACAAGAAAGTAAATCTGTTGACAAAGAAGTTAGTTATTGGTAGAATAGGGAATGTCGTAAAGACAAATAACTTCTTCTTGGTTGCAGGCATGCCAACCTGTCACTCGGATGAAGCCAAATAAAAAGGAGAAACATCATGGCAATCTCAAAAGAGAAAAAAAATGAAATCATTGCACAATATGCACGTCACGAAGGTGATACAGGTTCAGTAGAGGTTCAAGTTGCTGTCCTTACTTGGGAAATCAACCACCTTAACGAACACATCAAACAACACAAAAAAGACCACGCTACTTACCGTGGATTGATGAAAAAAATCGGTCGCCGTCGTAACTTGCTTGCATACTTGCGTAAAAACGACGTTAACCGTTACCGTGAGTTGATCAACTCTCTAGGACTTCGTCGCTAATCTGCTTTATTTTCCACTTACATTGCGTTGTCACCTTACCTCGATATACTCAAGTATAATCTTCGGTTACGGTTCCTAGCACTGTAAGGTAAAATAAACCAGATCTTCTCCCTTCGGGGAGATTTTTTTGTTCACTAAAATTTTTGTACAATCTTCGGCTTGTCGCCTAGTCTATAAACGTTTTAGCCCAAGCTCAAATCAGCTCTCTGACTTCAGAGGGCTTTTTTATTGAGGTTTTATAAGTCACAATTTTGGAGACTACAAAAACTATAATTGATAATCACATAACCGTCAACGCGTTTTATAAGTCACAATTTTGGAGACTACAAAAACCTCAAATGGTATCAGCTAATTACACCATAAGGGTGCGTAGCTACTCGGCTTGAAAAGCCGAGTAGCTGTCTGCAAGCCCCTTCGGAGAGCCCACACTTTACGAAGTAAAGTATAGTATGTTATACTTTACATGGAAGTAGTCACCGAATGCCAGTTAGAAATTACTTTGTAACTACGTTTTGAGGAGGAGTAAAATGCTTTCCTATGTTCGAAATTACCCACTAGCGATAGCTAAATTAATGTGTCTGTGCTCTCCTAAAATCTGCTGATTTATTACTGACTAATACAGGAGGTTTTTTATGGGACAGACAATCATATCTGCTATTGGTGTTTATATTTCCACCAGTATCGATTATTTAATTATTTTATTTATTTTATTTGCACAGCTATCACAGAATAAACAAAAATGGCATATTTATGCGGGGCAATATCTAGGCACAGGCTTACTTGTAGGGGCGAGTTTAGTTGCTGCTTATGTCGTTAATTTCGTGCCTGAAGAATGGATGGTTGGATTGCTTGGTTTAATCCCTATCTATTTAGGGATTCGCTTTGCAATTGTTGGAGAAGGTGAGGAAGAAGAGGAAGAAGAGGAAGAAATTATTGAAAGATTAGAACAAAGCAAGGCAAATCAACTGTTTTGGACAGTTACATTGCTAACAATTGCGTCTGGCGGAGATAATTTAGGTATCTATATACCTTATTTTGCTTCGTTAGATTGGTCACAGACCCTCGTGGCGTTGCTTGTGTTTGTAATCGGCATAATTATCTTATGCGAGATTAGTCGGGTGTTATCCTCTATTCCGTTAATATTCGAGACAATTGAAAAATACGAGCGAATCATTGTGCCCTTAGTATTCATTCTACTTGGACTATACATCATGTATGAAAATGGCACGATAGAGACTTTTCTGATCGTGTAGATTTTTTTCACTAGGATTTTAGCCCAATCTCAAATCAGCTCTCTGACTTCAGAGGGCTTTTTATGTTGTCGCCTTACCTCGATATACTCAAGTATGAACTTCGGTTACGGTTCCTAGCACTGTAAGAACAACTATATTCATTTTTCTCAGCTTGTTCCATTGTTGAAAATATGGTATACTTTTCATGAGAATTTTCTAAATTTTTAATATTCTATCAAAGGAGGTTTGTATGCTTTCCAAATTTTCTGGAAGCCGACAGGACCTGCAATTCGTGTTGCTTTTAGGTATTTTGCTAGCTGTTTTAGGAATTTCCCTCTTTCTAGCAGTTTCAATGGGATCCGTTGCGATTCATCTAAGCGATACCTATCGGATTATTTTGAGCAGGTTGGGATTTCCTCTTGAGATAGGAGAGGTTTCCAAGTCTACTCTTGCCATTGTATGGAACATGAGATTCCCCCGAGTATTGTTAGGTCTGATAGTAGGAGCAGGCCTTTCTATGTGTGGTAGTGTGATGCAGTCTACAGTGAACAACCCCATCGCAGAGCCTTATGTCTTAGGAATATCTGCGGGTGCAACTCTAGGTGCAACCTTGAGCATCATTCTTGGTTTGAAAGTGATGATTAGCCTTGGCGCTTTTCTTGGAGCGATTTTAGCAACAATTGCTGTCCTCATCATTGCCTCTATGCAGGGAAGGATGACGACTTCTAGTCTGATCTTATCAGGAACGGTGGTCAATGCTCTTTTTCTAGCATTTTCCAACTTTATTATCTCAGTTGGCGCTAATGCTGACAGTGTGATGACCATTAAGTTTTGGACCATGGGCTCGCTTGCCGGAACTACCTGGTCTGACTTAGTCTTGCCAACTATAGTAGTAGGAATGGCCTTTCTATTTTTCTCTACTCAGTATCGTGTTTTTAATGCGATGATGATGGGAGATGAGGCTGCTTTAACTCTGGGGATTCCCTTACGCTTTTATTGGTATCTTTATGTGACCATGGTGGCTGTGCTAACAGCAGTCTTAGTGGCAATCTGTGGGATTATTGGATTTGTTGGTCTGCTTACTCCTCACTTAGCTCGAGGGTTAGTAGGAACGAATTACAGGAGACTTTTTCCTGTTGCGACTTTACTAGGTGCCCTTTTCGTTATTTGGGCAGATGTACTCTCTCGTGTCATTATTCAAAATGCTGAGCTGCCTATTGGTATTTTTACGGCCTTGGTAGGTGCTCCCTTCTTTATCTACATTGTTGGAGGTAGGCGAAGGGAGGTGAGGGTCTGATATGGACTTGATTTGTCAGGATGTCCACTTTGGACTAGGAGAGAAAAAAATCCTCAAAGGAGTTTCTCTTAAGGTTGAGGGGCATCAATTTCACACGATATTAGGGCCAAATGGAAGTGGAAAAACCAGTCTACTTAAACTCCTCTATCGTCAGGAAAAGGCGG
Organism: bacterium; assembly: GCA_905221185.1. Classification (GTDB taxonomy): domain Bacteria; phylum Bacillota; class Bacilli; order Lactobacillales; family Streptococcaceae; genus Streptococcus. The sequence continues at coordinate 161,454 of CAJNCE010000003.1, forward strand.
ACAAAGGATTGATAAGACTAGATGGAAAGCCTCTGGAACAATGGACGCTCAAAGAAACAGCCAAGCAAATGGCAGTTGTGACCCAGTTTAACCAACTGCAGTTTGATTGTACAGTTGAAGAAATCGTCTTGCTGGGCAGAACGCCCCATCTCTCTTTTTTACAGAAGGAAAAGGAAAGGGATTATGCCCTCGTTCAAGATGCTCTTGTCAAGGTAGATATGCTCGAGAAGAAAACTCGTCTCTATTCGTCTCTGTCAGGGGGAGAGAAACAGCGAGTCTTATTAGCCCGTGCCTTGGCGCAAGAACCGACTCTCTTGCTCCTGGATGAACCTACCAATCACTTGGATATCAAGTATCAGCTAGACTTGTTGGCCATTGTGAAGGAGCTCAAGATAAATGTTCTAGCTGTCCTGCATGATATTCAACTTGCTTGTCGCTATTCGGATTATCTCTATCTGATGAAAGAGGGGGAAATCCTTTACCAAGGGACTCCAAAGGAGACCATCACCCCTGAGTCATTACAAACTGTATACGGAGTTCAAAGTCAGGTGACTTGGACCGAGGATCAGCAAGCCATGATTCACTATTTATAAGAATGAAAAGGAAAACAAGATGAAAAAAACACTCAGTATTTTACTTGTAACAGTAGCTACCTTAACTTTGGCAGCTTGTGGCAATACTACTAAAGAAGAAGCTACCACGCAGTCTAGCGCCGAAACAAGTCAAAAGGCGAGCACAGAGACGACTTATCCACTAACGGTCAAGACCTATGATGCTAAAGGGAATGAAGTCGAACAAGTTTTTGATAAGGCACCTGAAAAAGTGATCACCAACAATCTTTCAACAACTGAAATCTTATTGGAACTAGGTTTGAAAGATAAAATTGCTGGCATGCTCAATCCAGACAATGCTGTGACGGACAAATACAAGGACGCGATTGCGACGATTCCTCAAATTGGGGATAAAAAAACAGTCTCACAAGAGACAGTCCTTTCTTATGAGCCAGACGCTGTGATGGGTCGAAACATGATGTTTTCTGAAAAATCCTTGGGGACAGTTAGCACTTGGAATGAAAATAAAATCCCAGTTTATACGCAAAAAGCTTCTCTCTCAACAATTCAGCAAGATTTGGGGAATATCGTAGAAGATGTCAAAAATCTGGGAATGATTTTTAATGTGCAGGACAAGGCTAATGAATACGCAGCCCAATTACAAACTAAAATTGACGCTGTTAAGAAAGCAAATCCAGCAAGCCAAGGTGAAAAGAAAAAGGCTTTGATTATGGTTGCCTATAATGATGAAACCTTCGGTGCCTATAAGTCTGCTTTGCAAGAAAGTTTGTTGAACCAACTTGGTTATACAAACGTTGCAACGGGAACATCAGGCTTGACCTTGGAAAATCTCGTGTCAATGGATCCTGAATTGATTATCTATGTAACCAGCGACCGCAATAAAAAATTGGATGAAAAAGCAGTAGAGTTGATGAAGGCAAATGCTGTTTTGGAAGGTGTTCCTGCTATTAAGAATCAAAAAATCATGACTATCTCTTACGATGAGTTGATGGATTATGGTCCAGCAGTGATTGATTCCCTTGAGAAAATCAATGACTTTATCAATAAATAATGAGTTTGATTGGGAAGGAATCCAGGTCAAGGTCAGCCTGCCTTCGACCTATGATCCCAATCAAAGCTATCCAGCGATTCTCTTGAATGATGGAAACTTGGATTTCCTATCGTCCCTTTCCGAATCTGTGATTTTAGTGGGATTGACCTCTAAAAATCGTCTAGACGACTACACACCCTGGAAGGCATCGGCTCTGAGAGAGGGGGCTCCAGATTTTGGCGGTCAAGCCAACGTCTATCATGATCATTTATTTAGAGGTCTTTTAGATAAGTTGCAGTCACTTTATCGCCTGGACGAAACTCGCCTTGCTTACGGAGGTTATTCACTAGGTGGTTTAGCGGCAGTCTACAGTCTTTTCAGCTTTGACAAGGTTTCCTGTGTCTTCTCTATCTGCGGTTCCTTTTGGTATCCTGATTTTGTGACTTACTGTAGGGAAGAAAAGGTGAAAAATTTGGACTGTTTGCTGTATTTACAGAATGGTCAAACAGAAGGAGTACACCATACTAATCGCTTGGCTCAAGCACCGGTCTATGCTGAGCAGATCCATACCGGTCTTCAAAAACGCTATCCGAACAGTCAGTTTGTCTTTGATCCTTATGGACACCATGAACAAGTAGCTGAGCGATTTTTAGCCTTTTCTAACTGGTTAGATCAAAAATGGAAAATCAAGTAAAAGAATTATCCCTTGGCTTTTGCCAAGGGATTGTTATATTTTTTAACCAAGAGCCTCTCTCTTCTTATCTGGATTCCAGACGAAGCTCGCGATAAAGCTAAAGATGATGGTTAAGATAGCAAGGATAATGGCAAGGATGAGGGCAGGGATGCGGATAAACCACCATAGTGGGTTCGGTTTTTTATTATTGTGCCATTGTTTGGTTTCTTCGTCCAAACGTTGGAATTCTGCTTGGATACGATTGGCGACTGTTTCAATGCCTTCATCATTCATTTTCTTGATGTCTGAGATATCGATTGGATTTCCAAAGTTCATATCGACGCGTTCACGGCTAACTAAGCCCTTCAAAGTCATGGGACCTGTGTAGGTAACTGGCATGATACGGACCTTGGCCATTTTGGCAATCAGAGCAACTCCACCCTTGACATCGTTTGAGTGACGGCTCCCACTTGGAAACATGATGAGAGAGCGGTCACTTTTTTTTAGGACATTGATAGGATATTTGATGGCTGAGGCGCTTGGGTTTTCCCGATCGATAGGAAAGGCACCACACATGCGAATCCACCAGCCAAAGATACGGTTGGTAAAGAGCTCTTTTTTGGCCATAAAGATAAACTGTTTTGGCTTGGTCGCAAAGGCCATATAAACTGGATCCCACCAGGTGCGGTGAGGTGCAACCAAAATATAATTTTCATCTTGATTAGGAATTTTATCAGTATTATGATAGTGGGCATTGCCATTGATGGACCATAGGAGCAAGACAACCAATCCACGTAAATAAGTATAAAACATGCGATCTCCTTCGATTATTTTCTTGTTATTATTATACCTTATCAAAGGAGGGCTGGCAAACTTTTCCCTTGACTAGGTGCATATTTGGGATGAGATTAGAATTCTGTTAAAAAAAATGATATGATAGAATTTATGGATAAAAATAAGATTATGGGATTAACCCAAAGAGAAGTCAAGGAAAGACAGGTTAAGGGCTTGGTCAATGATTTTACTGCTTCGGCCAGTACCAGCACTTGGCAAATCGTTAAACGAAATGTCTTTACCCTTTTTAACGCTTTGAACTTTGCCATTGCTTTGGCACTAGCCTTTGTGCAGGCTTGGAGCAATTTGGTCTTTTTTGCTGTTATCTGCTTTAACGCTTTTTCTGGAATTGTGACCGAGCTACGGGCTAAACACATGGTGGACAAGCTCAATCTCATGACCAAGGAAAAGGTCAAGACTATTCGTGATGGCCAAGAAGTGGCTCTTAATCCTGAAGAATTGGTGTTAGGAGATGTCATTCGTTTGTCTGCAGGAGAGCAGATTCCTAGTGATGCCTTGGTTTTGGAAGGCTTTGCGGAAGTCAATGAAGCCATGTTGACGGGTGAAAGTGATTTGGTGCAAAAGGAAGTTGACGCCTTGCTCTTGTCTGGAAGTTTCCTAGCCAGTGGGTCAGTTTTGGCTCAAGTCCACCATGTCGGTGCTGACAACTATGCTGCCAAACTCATGTTGGAAGCCAAGACTGTTAAACCCATCAACTCCCGTATCATGAAATCACTTGACAAGCTAGCCGGTTTTACTGGGAAGATTATCATTCCCTTTGGTCTGGCTCTCTTGCTAGAAGCCTTGGTCTTGAAAGGTTTACCACTGAAGTCTTCTGTAGTGAATTCATCTACAGCCCTTCTGGGGATGTTACCTAAGGGAATTGCCCTTTTGACCATCACTTCACTCTTAACAGCGGTGATTAAGCTGGGCTTGAAAAAGGTCTTGGTCCAGGAGATGTACTCTGTTGAGACCTTGGCGCGCGTGGATATGCTCTGTTTGGACAAGACGGGTACCATCACTCAAGGAAAGATGCAGGTAGAGGCTATTCTTCCGTTGACGGAAACTTATGGTGATGAGGCTATTGCCAGCATTTTGACTAGTTATATGGCCCATAGTGAGGATAAGAATCCAACAGCCCAAGCTATTCGCCAACGTTTCCAGGGCGAAGTAGCCTATCCTATGCTTTCGAATCTTCCCTTCTCAAGCGACCGCAAGTGGGGAGCCATGGAATTGCAAGGTCTGGGGACAGTTTTCTTAGGGGCACCTGAGATGTTGCTGGATTCTGAGGTCCCAGAAGCCAGAGAGGCCTTGGAGAGAGGGTCGCGTGTCTTGGTCTTAGCCCTCAGTCAAGAAAAACTTGACCATCACAAGCCACAAAAGCCATCTGATATTCAGGCTCTAGCCTTGCTGGAAATCTTGGACCCCATTCGAGAGGGAGCAGCAGAGACGCTGGATTATCTCCGTTCTCAGGAAGTGGGACTCAAGATTATCTCTGGTGACAATCCAGTTACTGTGTCTAGTATTGCTCAGAAAGCTGGTTTTGCCGACTATCACAGCTATGTAGATTGCTCAAAAATCACGGATGAGGAATTGATTGCCATGGCTGAGGAGACAGCTATTTTCGGACGTGTTTCCCCTCATCAAAAGAAACTCATCATCCAAACGCTGAAAAAATCAGGTCATACAACGGCTATGACCGGGGACGGAGTCAATGATATCTTGGCTCTTCGTGAGGCGGATTGTTCTATTGTGATGGCTGAGGGAGATCCTGCGACTCGTCAGATTGCCAATTTGGTTCTCTTGAACTCAGACTTTAATGATGTTCCTGAGATTCTCTTTGAAGGTCGTCGCGTGGTTAATAACATCGCCCATATCGCACCGATTTTCTTGATTAAGACGATTTATTCCTTCTTGCTTGCGGTGATTTGTATTGCTAGTGTTTTACTAGGGCGGTCTGAGTGGATTTTGATTTTCCCTTTCATTCCGATTCAGATTACCATGATTGACCAATTCGTAGAAGGTTTCCCACCATTCGTTCTGACTTTTGAGCGAAATATCAAACCTGTTGAACCAAACTTCCTCAGAAAATCAATGCTTCGTGCCCTACCAAGTGCCCTTATGGTTGTGTTCAGCGTTCTTTTTGTGAAACTATTTGGAAGTAGTCAAGGTTGGTCTGAGATAGAAATCTCAACCCTCCTCTATTACTTACTTGGGTCTATTGGTTTCTTATCCGTATTTAGAGCCTGCATGCCATTTACCCTATGGCGTGTCCTCTTGATTGTCTGGTCAGTAGGTGGCTTCCTAGCTACAGCTCTCTTCCCAAGGATTCAAAAACTGCTTGAAATTTCAACCTTAACAGGACAAACTTTACCTGTTTATGGTGTCATGATGTTGGTCTTTACCGTGATTTTCATCCTGACTAGTCGCTATCAAGCCAGAAAATAAAGAAAGACTGCAATCTGTGGAGAGTCTACTGAAAAAATAGGTCTCTTACTTTTAATGAAATGAAAACCGAGGAATCTCTCGTTAATTTGAGCGAGTTC